>NZ_FQZX01000005.1 GCF_900142175.1 Maribacter aquivivus
TCTGAAAGTTCGTTAGTTGCAGAAGTATCCTCGTCCGCAATAATATGGTTATCTATTTTGGTATCTACCGCAGCTATTGCGTTATCGGCATCAAGTTCGTTCTGATCAACATCCGCTCTAATAGCAGTATCGTCATATGCAAGTCCGCTAATATTAGTGCTTACATCGCCACCGGCATCGGATACAGTTAAATTTGTTCCGTCAAAAGAGATTCCTGTATTGAAATCATCTGTAGCATCTGTATCTAAATTTGCAGGTAGGTCACTTAAATCGTTAAAGCTTCCAGAAAAGTCATCGGCAGCATTTTGGTCAAATGCAGATAAATCTACAGTTGTTGCATTTGGGTCATTAGATAAGGTAAGTACGCCCGAAGTATAATTTAAAGTCTGAATTTCATTTTGGTCATCTGCATCTGCATCATCTACATTGATTGCAATAGCGTTACCGTTATCAATACTAATATTCCCAGGTGTATTGTCTGTCTGTAAATTTTGATTGTCTGTACTAACAATAGAAATAATTGTTTCTATTCCGTTTTCGTTGGTATATGTATATGTTCCATCACCATTATCTGCAAGTGTAGA
The DNA here is from genome assembly GCF_900142175.1 of Maribacter aquivivus. Taxonomy (NCBI): domain Bacteria; kingdom Pseudomonadati; phylum Bacteroidota; class Flavobacteriia; order Flavobacteriales; family Flavobacteriaceae; genus Maribacter; species Maribacter aquivivus. The sequence goes on from NZ_FQZX01000005.1 coordinate 585, forward strand.
TATGGTTTGTGAAGCACCATTAAAGGTTACGTTATTTCCGTTTCCGTCAGAAAGAGTAATGGTTCCATTGCCATTATCCGCAAAAGAGAATGAAGAAGAAGAATTACCATCGCAAAGGTTTGTCCAAATCAATCCGTTATAATAATGCACACATTGGGTGTCGGTATTATAAACCACTGCTCCGTTAAGCGGATTAATTGCTTGCATTTGTGCCGTAGTAAGTCTTGTAAGCACAAGTGCTTTGTCAGAACTTTCTAGCTCAACAATAGAAGCGGAATCGATAATATTTGGGTTTTCGCCAATTTTTACTTGGGCACTTACGCAGAAAGAAAATAGAACAAGAAAAAAGAGTAATTTAATTTTTGTAGACATCTAAATATTGGGGAATATGTTAACATCTGTAAAAATAAAACTAGTCTTGTAGGAAAAATAGAATATGTTGTGTAGCTAGCCAAATATGTTGTTAAACAAGAGAGGTCTTTTGATTTCGGTGTTTAGACGTGTGTTTTAGCGATATAAATTATATATAAATTTTGTAGGAATTCAATACATTAGAAAGATTATTCTTACTTAAATTGAATAATGCTTGATTAACCCTAATGCTTGTTTATCTAGATAAATACAAAAAGCCCTGATAATTTAAGTCTCCTTCAGGAATATAGACGGTATAAAAATAAACGCCCGTTGGTAGTCCTTTTTCTTCACCGAAAGGTACATTGTTCAGATTAGAAAATCCGACAAAATCATTTACGTAGTCTGTCTTTTCGAATACTTTTAATCCGTAGCGATCATAGATTTGAAGAAAGTTACTGTCATATTCTTCTAATTCTTCAATGTAAAAGTTGTCGTTAATACCGTCTCCATTTACAGAGACAAAGAAGTTATCTATAAAAAGTACATCTCTAGATAACGGTTCAAACGGACTTTTAGATGAGCCCAGCGTAATAACTTCATAATCATCTGGGGTAAAAGATTCTGTAGTAACAAAACCTTCGGTTAAAGTACCTACAGGAACACTACCAATTAAATTTACCCAACTTTGAGAGGTTTTGCTCCAACCCACAGGTATGACTTCATCAACGTTGTCTGTTAAACTTTCTAATGAGCTACGAATATTCCAACTTAGAGTTACGGTAGAAGGTATAGAACCTTCCAATCTCCAAAATTCAAATGTATTTACCGATTCAACATCAAGGGCGGTTGTTGCCGTATCATAGCTGCCTAAAGGCGCTGGCGCGTTATTCGGATTTTCAAAATAATAGGCACATTTGGCAAATAAGTTTACGCTCTCAGAATTTATAATCAAAGGTCTTAAATATTGCACATCACCAACCGGGAAACCAAAATTTTGCTGATTGGTAATAGCCGCATACCCTTCAATTTTACTAAAGTCGTTCTCACCACTATAGAATGAATTATCTACGAAATTGTAGAAAATATCCGGTTGGGTTAGGGGAGTAAGAATACTACCAAAGATGAAATTGGTATTATTGGTATTGTCCATACCAAGGTTCAGCTGCATATTGTTCTCTAAAGCAATTTCCATATCATAGAACTGCGGAGTAACATTACCCGAAACGGTCAATAGCTCAGACCCATAAAAACCTGCCAAACCAAGATTATTATCTAAAGGCGATTCATTAATAAGGTTGGTGTGAAATCCAATTTGCCCACCTTCATGTATACGTAAGTTGCCGTTATTGTATAATGCTGTTTGGGCAGAAATAGTTGCCGCAAACAGAAAGAAAAGTATGTGAGTGTATTTTTTCATTTTAATTAATTTGATGCCATAATGCGCCATCGCTTTGAAGCTTCAAAATACCCATTGGTAAAGTTGTTTGGGCTAGATTAGAGCCATCTGCGTTAACATATGAGTCAATGTTGATTGGTGTACCTGTAATATTTTTAAGTACATAAACTCTACCTTTATTATCAGCAGCAGCGGCTGGTAATTCTACGGTAGATGCACCTGGCTCAATAATTATTGTATAATCATTATCCGAAATTGTAACGAGATTTGTGTCATCATTTCTAATATTGGTACTTAAAGATCCTTTTACTTCTAATGTTGAGTTTGGGTTAGTATTTCCGGTTGGTGTAAAGTTACCGATACCAACATTCTGATTGAAACCAATTCTTAACGCTTCGGTTCCATCAGTTGATAAACCTATTTGATCTTGATACGGACTATAAAAACCAGTATTTAAATCATCCGAAAATCTATATGAAGGTGTGCCAGAAGTGCCATCTGAATTTAATAATCCAGAAGTTCTCGTTGAGCCATCAATAGATAATTTATTTACCAAAGGTCTAGTTACTTCCCCTATACTAAGTCTATTATTAGTATTATCCCAATATAAATGAGCATTATTTTCTGTCGGTTCGAAAGTGGTGGGTGCCGCAAAAAAAATTGAACCTTCTACTGTACCTGAATGCCCAGAAATATCTGCTTCCGAAACATAAACCCAATCTGTACCGTCCCATTGTAAAAGTTGTCCCGCAGTTGTCCCGTTGGCAAGCTTTGCAAGTGTTACAGCATCGTCAATAATTTCGTTATTAGTAATTCCATTTTCTGCTACTGCTATAGTATAAGGGTCAACATTAGTTCCTGTACCTGACCTTGTCAATGTTGTGTTGGTAGCTGTCACGTCTGTAATTTCATTACCTATGATTCCATCAATCTCTGTTATTGTTGCAGTAATATCAGCCTCTAAAATATAAACCCATTCAGTCCCATCCCATTGTAGAAGTTGCCCAGTTGCCGTTCCATCTGCCATTTTAGGCAATGTTACAGCACCTGCCGCAAGTTCAGCTGTATCGATTCCCAATGCGGATACGTCCAAGGTTAATGGGTCGGCATTTGTACCTGTCCCAGTAAGTTCTAGAGTTGCATCTGCGACAGCAGAAACTTCGTTACCTATAATACCATCGATTTCCGTTACTGCAATATCTGCCTCAGTTATATATACCCATTCAGTACCGTCCCATTGTAGAAGTTGCCCAGCTGTAGTTCCGTCTGCCATTTTAGGTAATGTTACTGCACCTGCCGCAAGTTCAGCTGTATCGATTCCCAATGCGGATACGTCCAAAGTTAATGGGTCTGCATTAGTTCCTGTTCCCGTAAGTTCTAGAGTTGCATCTGCGACAGCAGAAACTTCGTTACCGACAATTCCATCAATTTCTGTAACTGTTGCTGTGATATCTGCTTCTTGAATATATACCCATTCAGTTCCGTCCCATTGAAGAAGTTGTCCGGCTGCCGTTCCATCTGCCAATTTAGGCAAAGTCACCGCTCCAGCTGCAAGTTCGTCTGTGTCAATTCCAAGTGCAGCAACGTCTAATGTCAAAGGGTCTGCTGATGTTCCTGTTCCTGAAAGTTCTAGAGTTGCATCCGTTGCAGCTGTAACCTCGTTACCGATAATTCCATCAATTTCTGTTATTCCTGCAAGTTCATCAAGTGCAGCTTGCGTAGTGGTTGCTGTTAGACCTGAAGCAGTGCCATCGTAAGGTACTTCGCTAGCATCTTGTTCATCAGTATCCACAAGCCCGCTTCCAGCAAGTTCATCAATAGCAGCCTGTGTTGTTGTAGCAGTTAAACCAGATGTTGTATTGTCATAGTCAACTTCGCTAGCATCTTGGTCAGTACCTCCGCCTCCTCCAGGAGGGAAATTTGCCCATTCAACATCTCCGGCAATTGTTGTGATCAACACTTGGTCTTCGGTTAATACACCAGGTGCAGGCTCAATTTTTATAGGCGTTACTGCTTCATCTTCAATGGCGAATTCACCAATATTATTCATGGTAACATCACCACCTACGGCAACAGGTGTTGGCTCGCTTGCTGCGTTACCAACAAAAATGAATCCATCGTCTAAACTTAGATTTCCTTCTGGTATATCTACAAATCCACCATCGGTTAGCGAAATACGGTTTCCTGCTATAGATAATTGTTGTTCATCTGTATCAACTGTTCCGGCGGGTATGTCTACCCATCCAACCACTCCAGCTGTACTTGTCGTTAAAATTTGTGTATTTGCTGGTGCAGCTGCTGCAGGGGCAATATCGAGGGTAGAAATAGTACCATTTAAAATGTTTGCCGTTCTAACCGAGTTGTCTGCCAACTTAATATTGGTAACTGCATTATTGGCTAATTCTTCAGTGTCAATACCACCTGCGTTTACGTCTAAGGTATAAGGATTTGTATCCGTACCACCCCCAAAACGTACCAAGGTACCATCCGTAGCATTTAAAATTTCATTTCCAACAATACCATCAACCTCTACAGCTGCAGCAGGTAAAGTAATTGTATTGCCATTACTTAAAGTTATTTCGTTTGTGGCAGCATTAATACTTAATTCTTGCAAGTACGTGGATAAATCTAGTGTGTTCTCACCATTCTCAATACTAAGAATATTGTTAGTAAGGTCTAATTGCTGATCGTCAGAGCCAATTAAAGCACCTAAACTAATAGTAGAAACTCCAGCAATGGTAGATTTAGCAATTGTTAGTGTAGTATCTAATTTATTGAATGTTAGATCAAAAAGTCCGTCAGAGTCTTCCCATTGTACAATTCCGTTTTCATCGGTAGTTAACACTTGCCCTGGTGTAAAATTGGCTATATCTGCCGGTGCAATACTGGCATCTCTAATTTCTTCTGATCCAACCGAGTTTTGTCTAAGTTCACTAGAACCTACAGATTCGGCTGCTAGTTTTTCTTGGGTAATAGAATTATCTTGAATATCATCTGGTCCTATACCACCATCAATAATATTATCGCCCAAAATACTATTCTTGGCAACTTCTAAATTAATACTACCTGCAGTTTCGGTAATTTCAATAGTACTTCTGCCATTTATAATAGGGTCGTTGGTAATAGAAAAGTTTACGGCATCACATAAATTAACCCATTGTGTACCATCAAAATAATTAATACACTCGGTATCGGTGTTATAGACCATACCACCACGTTGCGGCGTAATAGCCTCCATTTCTAAGGTGGTTACACGGGTTATTACCAGCACTTTAGAAGTACTTTCAAGCTCTAAAACTGATGAAGCATCTATATTTTGTGGGTTGTCTCCTATTTTAATTTGTGCGAATGCGGTAGGTATCGCTAGTAGTGTAAATAAAATAAAGAAAATTATTGCTTTCATACTTAGTGTCTTAAGACGAGAAAATAGTGATAAACAAAAATAGAATTATCTTCTTAATCCGCTTTATTTATAAGTTGAAATAATAGGGTAATGGGTTAAAGAACATCTAAGGTCGTTGAATGGGATTGTTTTTATATAGAATTTGGGGTTTTGTTAGCCATGATAATTACTATCTACTATGAAGAAATTAACAAAAATTTATTGGCGGGTTTTTTTTTATGAAGATTACAAATCTTTTCTTTATCTTTTGATAGCCCTACGCTTAGGGTATTATTAGTTTTAATAAACACTAAATGACCAAAAAATTACTTTTCTTACTCGTATTATTTACAACAGTATCAGGCTTTTCACAAGATGATATTAGGCAACCATTAAGAGGTTCTGTAATCTATATGAACATTGGCGTACCCAATGAAAATGTGATCAATGCAACTTCTGAACACGCCACGATAACCAATGATCAAGGTTTGTTTCGAATTAATGTAAAGGTGGGTGACCAAATTGTTTTTTCTGCCATTAATTACAACATTAAAGTGGTAACGATTACCGAAGAGATTTTAGCCAACAATCGTTTGGTGGTAGAGGTGAACGAAAAAGTGACGGAGTTAGACGAGGTGGTAATTACCCCAGAACAACAAGAACGTTTTTTAGCGGTAAAGAACCAAGAGTTTAAAGAGTACGAGTACGAAATTGATCGTGGTACAGAGGTAGAAAATATAGCAATGTCTGAGGCAGATAGAGGTATGCAAGACGGTTTGAATTTTGTGAATATTTTTAGGGCTATTTTCAAAGCTCAAGATGAGAAAGCGACTGAAGAAGGGCCTAAATTAAAGGTTAGCGAAGTGCTTAGACAGGTATATGATGATTCTTTCTTTGTGGTAGATTTAAATATACCTCAAGATAAAATAAATGAGTTTTTATTCTATTGTGATGATCAAATGCCAACTAGATCTTTATTAAAAAAGGAAAATGAATTTCAGTTGATCGATTCTTTGGTGGATCACAGTAAGACATTTCTTAAAAATTTAAATGAGGAGTAGAATCCTTGTATTTTTTCTTTTTTCTAGTGCATTTGTATTTGCACAAATAGGTGATTCTAAAAGATTAGAGGGTAGAGTGTATAGTGATGACGGTGACGTTGCTGCAACACATGTACTTAACTTAACTTCACAAAGAGCCACTATTACAGATGAATATGGGTATTTTTCAATACCAGTGAGTGTATTGGATACTTTAGAATTTTCTGCTATTCAATACAAAAAGAAAATTGTAGTGGTCAGCACCACAATTTTTGAAAGTAAGTTGATCTCTGTAGGGCTAGAAGATGCTTTGACCGAATTGGATGAAGTAACCGTAACACCATATAACCTTAGTGGTAATTTGTTGGCTGACCTACCTACTTTAGATTTAGATCCAATAGTTACCGCATCTACTTTGGGGCTACCAAATGCATATGTAAAAATACCGACCAAAGCAGAGCGAGAGCTTAAAGCGGCCACAGGTAACCCAATTATGAGTTTTGATCCCTTAATTAATGCAATTTCTGGGCGTACAAAAATGTTGAAAAAACGGGTAGAACGAAATAAACTTTATGATCGTACAAAGCGTGTAAGAGACTTTTATGCGGATAGTGTATATGTAAAACAGCTATTCATCCCTGAAAGTAAAATAGACGATTTTTTGTATTACTGCGAGGTAGATCCAAGATTTCAACAAGTTGTAGATAACCATAGCGAATTGGAGATTTGGGAGTATCTACGACAGAAAAGTTTACTGTATAGAGAAAATAACGCTTTAGATTAGGCTCCTTAATTTTGGTATATACTTTGTATTAAGATAATGAAACAAAACACTATGAAATTTTTTAAACCGATTTTACTATTATTTATACTTCCCCTTTTTGCATTTACAGGAGCACATAAATTTTACATTAGTGTTACCAATTTAGATTACTCAGAAAAAGATGAAGCTGTACAAATAATTACACGTGTTTTTATAGATGATATGAATGCTGTACTAAAAGAAAGGTATGAGTTTTCTTCTTCATTAGGTACAGATAAAGAATCATCAGTAGATAAGGAGTATTTAGAAAGATACTTACGTACTAAATTCTTAGTAGAGATAAATGGCAAAACAGTGAAGTATGATTTCATAGGTCATAAATACGATTCTGATATGGTCATTTGTTACTTAGAAGTGCCAAATATTCCTCTTGAAACTTTAAAGCAAATTGGTATAACCAATGAGGTTCTGACAGATATATATGATGATCAGCAGAATGTGGTACATATGAAGGTGAATGGCAAGAAAAAGAGCCATGTACTCATAAAATCACGTATTAAAGGAATGTTAAATTTGTAACAAAGATTAAGATATCCCTATAAAAACTTTAATTTTCCCACACTAAATAACTAAGAAATGATAAGAGTAAAGTACGCATTTGCGTCTATTTTATTCCTTTTTGCCGCTGTAACTTTTGCACAAGAGGCGGTTACCAAAGAAAAGGAAGCTGGGCACACCAACCAGAGTAAGTTTAAACAATTATATGAAGAGTTCGCTACGCCGAATACTTATAGGTCGGCTTCGGGTGCTCCTGGTCCTGATTATTATCAGCAGCAGGCAGACTATGTAATGGATATTCGTTTAGATGACAAGGATGCCAAAATATTCGGTACAGAAACAATTACTTACACTAATAATTCGCCAGATGATTTAGAGTACTTATGGGTGCAGTTAGATCAGAATGTTAGAACAAAAGATTCCAAAGCAGCCTTAAAGAATGGTAGTGGTATTCCACTTGGCGATTCACCAGAGAAATTTGTTGGTAATTACATGACCGAGTCTTTTGATGGCGGTTTCAATATTGATTACGTAAAAGATAATTCAGGTAAAGCATTACCATTTACAGTGAACTTCACCATGATGCGTGTAGATTTACCTACACCGCTTAAAAGTGGAGATAAATTTTCTTTTGATATAAAGTGGAACTATAACATACCTGATCATACAGTAAACAGAGCTAGATCTGGATATGAGTTTTTTGAAGAAGACGGAAACAGAGCGTATGTAATTGCTCAGTTTTTTCCAAGAATGGCAGTTTATAATGATGTAGAAGGATGGCAGAACCACCAATTTTGGGGTAATGGCGAATTTGCATTGCCATTTGGTAATTATGAAGTAAACATTACAGTACCTGCAGATCACATTTTAGATGGTACAGGTGTTCTTCAGAACAGAAAAGAAGTTTATACCAAAGCAATGATGAGTCGTTATGAGCAGGCGAAGAAGTCATATGACAAACCTGTTATTATTGTAACACAAGCAGAAGCAGAAGCAGCTGAAAAAGGATTTTCAGAGAAAACAAAAACATGGAAGCTTAAGGCAGAAAATGTTCGTGATTTCGGTTTTGCAACATCAAGAAAGTTCATTTGGGACATGCAAGCTGTTAAGTTAGGTAACAGAGATGTAATGGCGGTTTCAATGTACCCAAAAGAAGGTAACCCGTTATGGGAAGAGTATTCTACAAAAGCGGTTGCACATACTTTAAAGTCTTACTCGTCGCATACTTTTGACTACCCTTACCCTAAAGCAATATCTGTTCATGCTAAGCAACAAGGTATGGAGTACCCAATGATCTGTTGGAACTATGGTAGACCAAATAAAGATGGTAGCTACTCAGATAGAACTAAATACGGAATGATCAGTGTAATTATTCATGAAGTAGGTCATAACTTTTTTCCAATGATCGTAAACTCAGACGAACGTCAATGGGGTTGGATGGATGAAGGTTTAGATACTTTTATGCAGTATATGGCAGAGCAAGAATTTGGTGAAGCATACCCAACTGCAATAGCACCAAATGATAAGTACCCATCTAGAAGAGGTGATCCTGCGAAGATTGTACCTTACATGAGTGGAGATCAAAGTACTATTTCTCCGATTATGTCTAATCCAGAGAATGTATTTCAGTTAGGTCCAAATGCATATGGTAAGCCGGCAACAGCTTTAAATATTTTGAGAGAAACCGTAATGGGGCGTGAGTTGTTTGATCATGCTTTTAAAACATATTCTCACCGTTGGAAGTTTAAGCACCCAACACCAGAAGATTTCTTTAGAACAATGGAAGATGCTTCTGCTGTAGATTTAGATTGGTACTGGAGAGGTTGGTTCTACACCACTGACTATGTAGATTTGGCTGTTAAGGATATTAAAAAATACTATGTAAGCGATACCCCTAACAAAAAAATGAAAGCTTATTTAGCTGAGCGTGGTATTCCAGAATCTAATTTAAGAGCAATGGTTTATTTAGAGGAGTTTGATGATGCAAGTATGATTGCTCCTGAACTTAAAGATAATTTACCATCAGAAACCTCAAAAACTTTAAAGGAGTTTATGATGGATAATATGACTGCAGCAGAAAGAGCAGCGGTTAAAGAGCCAAAGTATTTTTACGAAGTAACATATAACAGTCCTGGTGGTTTACCAATGCCATTGATTGTAGAATACACGTATGCAGATGGTTCTGTAGAGAATGTAACCTATCCTCCAGAAATATGGAGAAAAAATAGCAAAGAGGTAAGTATGGTAATTTCATCTACTTCTGAGTTAAAAGGTGTAAACATAGATCCTAAAATGGAAACGGCAGATATTGATACCACAAACAATAGCTGGCCGAAGAAAGAGCAAGAGAGCGATTTCGATAAAATGAAGGATGGAATTAAAGGAGAATAATTAACAAAATAATTATTAAAAAAAGCCTCGTATAACTACGGGGCTTTTTTAATTTCGATACTAAACTTGTTTATATTTGTAGTATGATTGCTATGTATTCGTTATTTATTAGTGGCGCAGAAATTTTCTTCATTATGTTTATCGTAGTGATGGTTTTTGGTGCCGACAAAATTCCTGATATTGCTAAGGGGTTGGGTAAGGGTATGCGTCAACTAAAAGATGCTACCGAAGATATTAAACAAGAAATTCAAAAGAGTGCAGACAAGCAGGGTATTGATACTAGTTTCGTTACCGATATTAAAAAAGATATCGATGATATGAAAAAAGATATTAGCTCGGGCTTAGGTAGTGATGTTAAGAAACAAATTACCGATGTCAGCAAAAACATCAATGATGTAACAGGCAGTATCAAGAGAAAGTAAATTAGCTATGTTAGATAAGATTTTACAATGGGATCGAGATGCCTTTGTCTATCTTAACAGCTTAGGTATAGAGCAATATGATACCTTTTGGTCAACGGTAACTAAATTTCCACCTTGGATTCCCTTATTTGCTCTTATCATAATCTTATTTTTTATTAAGTTTCCGAAAAGAGAAGCTATAGCTATGATTTTGACCTTATTGGTCATGGTATTATTTGTGGGTACATTAACAGATTTGACTAAAAATGTGGTTGCCAGGCTAAGACCAAATAATGACGAAGAAATAAATACTTTAATTCGTATTCTAAGAAGTCCGTCTGGATTCAGTTTTTTCTCAGGTCACGCTTCATCCTCCTTTTCAGTAATAACCATAACGGTACTTTTTTTAAGACGGAAATTTAAATGGGTATACCTATTTTATTTCTGGCCTATATTATTTGCTATGAGTAGAGTGTACGTGGGTGTACATTTTCCTATAGATTTAATAGTAGGTGCATTGGTAGGTATGATATCGGCTTGGTTGTTCTATAGATTGTATGGGGTACTTATTTCACCCTACTTAAAGTTAAACCATCGCGTATAGGTAGTAATACTGTTTCTAAAAGCGGATGCTCGCTTAGTTTCTTGTTATAGTCTAATAATACTTTAGTAGTAACATCTTTAAGGTCTAACGGCTCAACCACTTTACCAGACCACAATACATTATCAGAAAGTATAACAGACCCAGATTTGGTTTTTGGTAAAACGGCTTCTAAGTATTTATCGTACTGTTTTTTTTCTGCATCAATAAAAATAAGGTCGAAAGTAATATCCATTTTTGGGATAATATCTAGTGCATTGCCCACATGCTGAATAATTTGAGAACCATAATCACTACGATCAAAAAAGGAACGCTGAATTTGTTCTAATTCTGCATTGACATCTATGGTGTGTAATTGTCCATTTTTTGGTAATCCTTCCGCAAGGCATAAGGCTGAATACCCCGTGTAGGTGCCAATTTCAAGAATATTGGTCGGATTCATCAATTTAGAAAGTAAGCTTAAAACACGACCTTGAAAATGCCCTGTAAGCATACGTGGTTGTATGACCTTTAAGTGCGTTTCTCGCGTAAGCTCTTGTAATAATTTAGGTTCAGCTTGTGAATTATCGGCTAAATAGCTTTCTAAAAGAGGAGATAAAAAATGCATGCGTTTCTTTTTGCAAAAATAGGGTTTTAAGCCTTAATTTAATGGACTGAAAAGAGTAGAGCGATGAATAATGAAATTACAATTAGAGAAGCGGTAAAAAGTGATATACCCGTTTTGTTACAACATGAGCAGGAAGTTGTGAAGGCAGAGCGCCCGATGGACCCAACAATTAGAGATAGCGGAGTAAAATATTACGATTTAGATGCTTTGATGGAAAACCCAAGAGCGACTGTTATGGTTGCATGTGATGGCGATAAAATTGTGGCAACTGGTTATGCATTAGAAAAACCGGCAAGAACCTATTTGGATCATAAGACTTTTGCTTACTTAGGTTTTATGTACACCGATCCAGCATATAGAGGTAAGGGTATAAATGGTAAAATTGTAAGTGCTTTGCAAGATTGGTGTACAAAAGCAGGTTTAATTGAAATACGATTGCATGTATATGATGAAAACGATCCTGCCATAAAAGCTTATGAGAAAAAAGGATTTAAAAAACATATGATAGAAATGCGTTTAAGAACAGAATTGTAGTACCCATTTATTGAATAGAGTCTATAGAATTATAGGCTTATGATTACTTTTATATAAAATTAGCTATGGAATTTAAAAATACGTTGGCGTTTGCACAGTCGTTAGATGCGCAAGACAACTTAAAAACATATAGAGATGAATTTATTTTTCCTAAAATCAACGGGAAAGAAGTCATTTATTTTACGGGGAATTCACTGGGATTACAGCCAAAAAGAACCAAGTCATTTGTAGATGAGGTGATGAAAGACTGGGGAGAGCTTGCGGTAGAAGGTCATTTTTATGCAGAAAAACCATGGTGGGATTATCATGAGCGTTTAGCAGCGCCTTTAGCAAAAGTTGTTGGCGCATTAACAGAAGAAGTTTCGGTAATGAATACCTTGACCGTAAACCTTCATTTGTTGATGGTTTCTTTCTACAACCCAACAAAGAAGAGATTTAAGATTCTGTGTGAAGAAAAGGCTTTCCCTAGCGATCAGTATATGTTTCAAAGTCAGGTTCGCTTTCATGGGTTAGACCCAGAAGAAACCATTGTTGAGATAAAGAAACGTGATGGAGAACATCATTGGAGAACAGAAGATATACTTGCAAAAATAGAAGAGCTAGGTGATGAGCTAGCACTTGTTTTAATAGGCGGAGTAAATTATTACAACGGACAGGTGATGGATATGGAAACCATTACCAAAGCTGGAAAAGCCGTTGGAGCCAACGTTGGTTGGGATCTTGCGCATGCTGTAGGTAATGTAGAATTGAAACTTCATGATTGGGATGCTGATTTTGCATCTTGGTGTAGTTATAAGTACATGAACAGTGGACCAGGTAACGCATCTGGAATTTTTGTAAATAAAAAACACTTGAACAAAAAAGATATTCAACGTTTTGAAGGTTGGTGGGGAACTAAAAAAGAGACCCGTTTTCTAATGAAGCCAGAATTTGAACCTATGGATAATGCAGATGCTTGGCAAATAAGTAATGTGCCTATTTTATCTGTAGCACCTTACTTGGCATCATTGACCATGTTTGAAGAAGTGGGTATGCAAAAGTTGATTGAAAAGAGAAAGTTAATCGTTTCGTATTTGGAATATATTTTACACGAAATAGATAAAGAAGTAGATAGTTCTTTTGAAATTATCACTCCCGAAGATAGAGGTTGTCAGCTGTCTGTGTTCTTACACGGGCAAGGAAAATCTTTGTTCAATTATTTAATGGAAAACGGCGTAGTAACCGACTGGCGCGAACCAAACGTAATTCGTTTGGCACCAGCACCTTTTTATTCTACCTATGAGGATATGTACCGTTTTGGACAAGTTCTAAAAGCAGGAGTTCTAGCAAATTAAAATTTTCTAGAGAATAGAAAATAGTAAGATGTTTTTTAATATTCAACCAACAACCAACAACCAACAACCAACAACCAACACCTGTGCTGAGCGTAGCCGAAGTGACCAACAACCAATTCTAGATGAAGTCATTACGATTAATTTTAGGGAATGCTAAATACTTCGGTCCCTCGTGGGTTTTGGCAAGTATTAATATTCTATTTGGTACATGGGCAATCTATATACCTGCAGTAAAAGAATCATTGGCGATAAGTAAATCTGAATTAGGAATTGCTATTTTCTTTTTGGCTTTGGGGGTGTTTACTGTTTTTCCATTTGCTTCTGGTATTGTTAATAGGATAGGCGTAGGTAAAACCACTTTTTATGGTGTGTTATTAAGTTGCGCAGCTGCAATGTTACCGTTGCTAGCTCCTAATTACTATGTATTAATGGGAGCTTTATTTCTCTTTGGGGCAGCAAACGGAATTACCGATATTTCGATGAATACCTTGGTGACGGAGATTGAGAAAAAAGATAAAGTGAAATTTATGGCAGCTTCACATGGTTTTTTCAGCCTAGGTGGAGTATTGGCAGGTTTGGGTAGCTTTTTAATTGGTCCGTTATCAAATCCTGTTTTGCATATGACTATGGCAGTATTGCTGGTTTTGGTAGTCAATTTAAAATTTAGGAACTATTATTTTAATGAAATAGCTGAAGAAATAGAAAATGAGCCATTTAGTTTTGGTTTGCTAAAACCATTATTGCTATTAGGACTTATTTCTTTTATGGCAATGGGCAGTGAAGGCGCTATTGTAGATTGGAGCGGATTGTATTTAAAAGAAATTGCACTAGCACCAGAAGCCCTTTGGGGATTAGGATTTTTAGGTTTTCAAGTTACCATGACTTTGGGTCGCTTTTTAGGTGATGGTATCAGTGATAAAATTGGTTCGGTTAAAATAGTCGCGCTAGGGGCTATTCTCGCAATATTAGGTTATTTTCTAGTTCTTACAGGAAATATCTATTTCAGCATCATTGGCTTCGCCCTAAACGGATTAGGATTTTCAGTAATGGTGCCCGAAGTATTTAGAATAGGAGGGAATGTAAAAGGAATAGATTCTTCTAAAGGAATTGCATTTATTGCAGGAGCAGGATATGCTGGGTTTTTATGTGCCCCACCAATTTTAGGTTTTTTGGCAGAGCATTATAGTTTAAGTAGAAGCTTTGTAGTACTGCTAGTATGCGCTTTCTTAATTCTATTATTTACATTCTTGTTAAAAAGAAAATAAACATAAAACTCTTTATGTTTAATTTTTAAGATTACTACTAATTTTGAAATCGTTTTGTGGGTCTTGTACTTTTTCTATGAAGGCGGTCATTTCATCAGTTAAAAGCAATTGATTCTGTTCGTTCCAATAGCTAGGGTTGTATGGGTAGTCTAACTTAAAAAGATCTCTACTGGCATTTGCATTCTTAGTAACTTTAAAATTCCCAAAATTATCTGAGGTCGTTAAAATTACGTTGAGGTCATGTTTTCCTTCGAATGATTTCTCTTCGTCAGTAGTAATAACTGAAAGTTTAATATTTCCGGAATTAAGATAGTATAAACCCGTTTTTGAGTCTTTTTTAAAGAACACATGCCTATTTATGTAATTGGTTTTGTAAAACAGCCATTTATTGTTATTAAACTTAGACTTTTTAAAAAACATTTCAATTTTAAATTCTTTGACAGCAAGATTGCTATTTTCTAAAATGTAGTATCCTTTAATATCTGTTGAATCTGAAGTTTTATTGAACTCAACTTTAGTATTCTCCCCATTATTATATTTATGTTCAGTGATATCATATTTTGATTCGGTGATTTTAATATCAGTCAGATCTTTTTTTAGAGATTTTATTGAAGGGAAAACCAAGTAGGCATTTTTATCATCGGTTTTTAAACCTAACTTTCTCATATTAGTTAGTTCTACAATAAAGTCTTTTTTTGATTCCTTAATTGTATCATCTGTGAACATGTTCTTGATAGATAGCTTTCCTGTAATATCTTCAATTCTATGCATCTCTCCGTTATATTTGGATATTGCACGGAGCATAAATTTTTCACTGTAGGGTTCATTGCTGTAGTTTGTGTTCAGCGATTCATATACTTCTTGTAAAATTGATTTTTGATTTGTAACCACTACCTCATCTAGTTCTAAAATACTCTTTTCTAGAAATATCGTGTCTTTTAAGTTGCTAAAACTAGCTTTGATTGTTTGATACCCAGGTCTATAAATAACAGCAGAATCTATAGTTGAGGTAAATTGAAAACGCCCGTCAGCATTTGTCATCGTATGGTCTTTACTATTGTAAATACCAACAAATTCTAATGGAGCATTATCTGCACTATCTACAACAATGGCACTGGTGCTGTGTTGGGCATAGCCAAAAAAAGAAAAAAGAAATAGTGTGAAAAGTGGAAATTTCATAATTGGTTAGTTAGTTCTGAACAATATCAAACTCCGTACCGAATTATTTCACCTCAACACCTGTAAAGAAAAGAGAGAAATCAGCATCTGGTCTTTTATGCATCCTGCTAATGTTCAATCCGTTTATCGTTTTATAGTCTTCCCAGCTGGTAGTCATGTTAGGTTCAGACTGATTTTCTTTTCTGTACACCCATTCTTTGATGATAAAATCGTCGCCAAAATAATAGTCGTAAGCATCACCGGGCGTGTAACCGCCATCATTTGAATATACCGTAGTCAATTTATGCATGGTAGTTTTACTGATTGGAGCTTCTGCACCTTCGGTATGTTTAAACGTAAAACTTTTTTGATCCCAAACCAATTGGTAAGGAGCCAGTAGCCAGAATTTATCATTTACAAATCCGCCATCTGTTGCCGTCATGGTACTATCTACCGTTTTTCTGTTATAGGTGATGGTATCTTGTCTGGTCATCATGGTAACTTCGTTAGATGATGTTTTCCACAACCAAGTGCGTTCAAAGTGCTCGTCATCTCTATCTACATTAAAGGTAAACTTGATACTTTGTACATCTTTCCAGTTTTCAAATCCGTTTGCATTTGCGATTTTTTCAAGAACTGTCAAATGCGTATCTTCGCCAAGAGCAATTTTAAGCTTTTTTTGGTCGGTTTTACATGCTGTAAGAACACTTGAAATAAGAATGGAAAGAATAATTAATTTTTTCATTTTCAGCAGATTTTCAAGTAAATATATCAATTACGGTATCTTTAACCTACTTTTATTTTTTGTAAACCATCTATCAAAGTGACATTTCTTAAAAAGCTATGTTTTATTATTATTGGAAACCAATTCAATGAAAAAACGGTTTCTAGTGGTAAAAACGAAGAATATACCGATTTAGAGTTGGTAGAACGCATTGTATCTAACAATGATTCTATGCTCTTTGGTGTGCTCTATGATAGGTACTCAAAATTAGTTTACAATAAGTGCTTGGGGTTTTCAAAATCGAATAAAGAGGCAGAAGACCTAACCCAAGATATTTTTCTAATGTTATATGTTAAGCTTGGTTCTTTTAAAGGGAATTCAAAATTCTCTACCTGGTTATATTCTTTTACCTATAATTTCTGTGTCAATTATGTCAATAGAAATAAGGAACGGAGAATCGACGATAATTCAGTGAAATTTGATGTGCATGAAGATGTGCCAGTTGAGGTAACCGATGATTTGTTATTGCAAATGCAAGTTGATAAACTTAAAGAAGCATTAGAACTTATTGCTCCAGAAGATAAGACGATATTGTTGTTGAAATATCAAGATGGAGCATCAATAAAAGAATTGGAAGATATTTTAGAGCTTAAATCAAGCGCTATTAAAATGAGGCTGAAGAGAGCTAAGGCTAAGGTTACTGAAATGTATAAAACTCTAAACTGATGTTAGAACAGAACCAAAATCCATTTAAGAATTTAGACGGGGACCTAAAAGATGTTCCGCCAGAGCTACGTAAAAAAGTTATGGACGATGTTGCTACGGCTAAATTGATTATGGAATTATCGGATCTGTTTACGGGTAGTTTTGCCTCAATAATAGAGGGAATGTTGCAGACGAAATCTAAAAGAGAATAAAAATAAAGTAGAACAAGTTATATGGATACAGTTGATAAGTGGAAAGACCTCACCTTTGAATCATTAAGTAATATATTCAAAGATATTGCCTCTGCATTGCCAGGAATTTTTGGAGCATTCATCGTTATTATTTTTGGTTGGATAATTATTAAGGTAGTCACCTTTGTTTTAAAAAGAATATTTAAAGCCATCAAATTAGATAAAGCTTCTGAAAAAATTAATGAGGCAAAACTGTTTGGTGATGCCGATATCAAAATAGATTTACCTAAGATAATTATCACTTTTATAAAGGTTTTATTGTGGTTGGTATTTATAATCGTTGCCTCAGATATTATGGGCTTAACTATTATATCAACTGAAATTGCCAACCTATTAAGATACTTGCCAATATTGTTGTCGGCGATGGTAATACTAATGTTAGGGTTGTTTTTAGCCAAAACAATCAAAGAAACAATTATTAAAGTATTTGATTCAATTGGTCTTGGCGGTGGTAAATTGTTAGGTAATGTTTTATTTTATCTAATTATCATATTTGTTAGTATTACTGCATTGAACCAAGCAGGTATAGATACACAGATTATCACTAATAACTTTACTATTGTACTAGGTGCTTTCTTATTGGCAATTGCATTGGCATTAGGCTTAGGGTCTAGAGAAATTGTAGGTGACCTATTAAGAACATTCTACTCAAGAAAGATTTATGAGGTAGGGGATAAGGTTAAAATAGGAGATTTACAGGGTACAGTAATCGGTATTGATAATATTTCAATGATACTGAAAACAAAATCAGGTAAGGTTATTATCCCTATTAAAAAGGTAGTAGAAAAAACAGTTACGGTAGAAGAACAATCCTAATAGAAAATTAACGTTTTTCATTTAGTAAGAGCAGATATAGTAATAATTGAAAATGTTATTGCTACGTATGTTTATGAATTAATTCATTAATTTTGTTAGAGATAAATAAACTTAAAATATGAGTGCTAAAAAAGGAAAAATTCAGGAAGCCATAGATGAGAAAATGCTGGAGGAAAGAAAAGTCTTTCTTTGGGGTATGGTTGATGACGATTCTGCAAAACATGTAATTGACAGGTTGTTATATCTAGATATGCAGAGCGATAAAGAAATTCAATTATATATTAATAGTCCGGGTGGTTATGTTACTTCTGGTTTTGCAATGTACGATACTATAAAAGCATTAAAGAGTCCGGTTTCAACAATCTGTACCGGTTTAGCGGCATCAATGGGTTCTATCTTATTATCAGTAGGTAAAAAGGGAAGAAGATTCATTCAGCCACATGCTCAGGTAATGATTCACCAACCAAGTGGCGGTGCAAGAGGTCAGGCTTCTAATATTGAAATACAAGCTAGAGAAATTATAAAGACCAAAGAGTTAAGTGCACAAATATTAGCAGATAACTGTGGTCAAGATTTTGACAAGGTTTTGAAAGATTTTGATAGAGATTATTGGATGAATGCAGAAGAGTCTATTAAATATGGTATCGTAGACGGTATTATGGAATAGATTACAGTAGTCTATAAAAATTAAAAAGTCCTTTGCCAAAATGGTAAAGGACTTTTTTGTGGTTGGTAGTTAATTTTGGATAATAAAGTATTATCCGGTTCTTATCTTAAAGAGATAAGGTTGTTGTTGAATTTATGAGGTATTCGTAAAAAAATTATTTAGATGCCAATACACCTTTTTTAATCTGTAATATCGGGAATTCCGTTCTTCGGTTCAGCTCTAATTCTTCAGGAGTACAATCTTCTTTACTAGTACATTTATTGATAGGTACACGCTTGCCAAAGCCTTTATAAGAAACAATTCTATCTTGAGATACTCCGTTTTCAATGAGGTACTCATATGTAGATTTCGCCCTTCTTTCAGAAAGGTCATCATTGTATTCGTGACTACCTACGGGATCGGTATGTGCTTCTAGCTTAATAATCATATCTGGGTAGGTGTTATTCATAACACGAACTACTTTATCTAATTCTCTTGCTGCATCTGGTCTTATATCACTTTTATTAAAATCGAAATATATTTTATTAAGTCCCGCTAATAATTTTAAATCAAGAACAGGTTCAAGAACAATGTCCTGTCGCATTATTTTTTGAGCCTTTGGTGTTTTTGACGTGTTAAAGTAAACGTTTTTATGAGGGTGGGTTTTTCTAACCGCCTCTATCATATAGTTTGTTTTTCTATTAACGGGGAATCTGTAGTAACCGTTTTCATCTGTCATCGTCTGCGCTACCATTGTGTTGGTAACTTGGTCAAATAATTTAATTTGAACACTATCTAGCATTTGGTTGTTTACGCCATCTACAACATAACCTTCAACATCTAATGCAGGTGTAAATTTAAATTTATAGATATCATCGCTACCTACACCACCTTCTCTATTAGAACTTACATAACCATCTAATCCGTTAGGTAAACCGTAATATGCAAAATCGTCACTAGAACTATTAATAGGTGTACCTAAGTTAATAATGTCAATAACCTTACCGTCTTCATTAGAGATCGTTGAGAAAACGTCTAATTGACCAAAACCAACATGACCATCTGAACTGAAGAATAATTTACCTTCTTCGTTTATGAACGGAAACATTTCGTTGCCTTCCGTATTTACAATAGGTCCGGCATTAATAGGTTCTTGTACACCGCCACGCTCATGAATTTCTGCATAGTAAATATCGGTACCACCATAACCACCAGGTCTATCCGATGCAAAGTAAATGCGTGTTCTCGCAAGATTTACAGACGGATGCCCGGTGGAATAGTAGTCACTATTAACCCTAAGGTTACTGTTTTCTTCCCACTTACCATCAATAAATTTGGCAGTGTATATTTTTAAATTTATTTCGTTTGATACGCCATACCCTGCTTTCTTGTCATAGAAGTTATTTCGGGTAAAATACATGATAGTATCATTCTTGTAATCTGTAGAAAAGGCTACAGAGCTTTCATGGTATTTTGTATTGATATCTCCTTTTACCCTTTTAGGTTCAGACATTGGGTTATCTTCTTGTACTACAAAAAGATCTAACCAAGGTTCATTGTTCCAACCATAACTTTCACCTGTTACAGCATCTCTTCTTGAAGAACCAAAGTACAAGTTTCCCATAAATCTGTATACACCAAAATCGCTGTCAGTAGAATTGAAGGCGACAGGTTCAACTTCGTAACGTTGTCTACTGTTAAACACTACAGAAGCTAAGTTGCCATCTTGTAAAAATCGCTTGACACGAGAATCGTTCTTATTGTATTTTTTATATTTTTTCAACCAAACTTCAGACTCCTCCATATCGCCATTGGCGTATAAAGCCATGGCATATTTAAAATAGTAATCTGTTGGTAAGGTGGCATTGTTTATTACAGCGCTAAAGTGAGGAATAGATTTTTTATAGTCGCGTATTAATAAATAACATTCTGCTAATTGCTGATGTGCATATTCAGCGTTGAAATCTGTCTCTACCATTCGTTCATACTCAGGTATGGCTAAAGAGTAGGAGAATTTACTGAAATAGTAATCAGCCTTTTTTTGTGATGCTACCTGTGCAATTGATAGCTGAGCTACTAATAAAAGCAGCATTAATACCACAATATTTTTATAATTTTTCATCTTATCGATTTTAAATTATTAGAAATATCTAGGAGACTTAACAGGTCCTAACACCTTTTTTGTAAGTTCATAGATTAATATAACTTCGTGTGTGCCACCGGTATAAGGTCTTACTGCTGAGGTAGGTAAATCATAAGCATAACCAACTCTAAAATCTCTAGACACCTGGTAGTCCATCATAGCACCAAAGTTTGATGCATCGTTTACACGGTAAGAAGTACCGATCCAAAACTTTTCATTGAATAAAAAGTTAATAGTGAAATCGTACGTTGCCGGGGCACCATTGGTAAATTTTGTGATGACTGTAGGTTTAAATTTAGTAGTCTCAGATAAGTCGAAAACCAAACCACCAATTGCGTAATAACTATTTCGTTCTATAGCTTCAAACTCCCCATCATTTAAATCTGTATTCAGTATTCTAGGTGATGATACACCAGCGTACCATCTGTTAGAGCCAATATAAAAACCAGCTCCGAAGTTAGGATTGATACTATTAAAATTTGCGTTGAAAAACTGATCGTTAGGATCAGGGTTTTCTAAGTTGTAACTGGTGAAACCACCTTTTAGTCCAAAACGCATATTAACTTTTTGACTTACTGGAACCGTATAAGAGAAATCACCATAAAAATAGTTAGTGCTTTCAAAACCTAATTTGTCATTGATATAAGATACGCCGATACCTACTCGTTCGTTTTTCATTGGTGAATGAATAGATAAGGTACTAGTTCTTGGGTTACCTTCTAAACCTGCCCATTGGTTTCTATGCAAAATAGTTGCATTCAATGTTTCTCTACTACCGGCATACGCTGGGTTAACAGAAATAGTGTTATACATATATTGCGTAAACTGAGGTAGCTGCTGTGCGCTTACAAAGGCACCTGTTAAAAGTAGAATGGCTAAAAGTAGATTAGCTTTTTTCATGGTTGTGTTTGGGTTTAGCTTTAAAGGCTATGTATTAATGTATAAGTAGGTTATCTTATTGGTTACAAATTTAATAGCTGTTCTTAAGTATTTAAAAAATAACGGCTGACACCCCAGATTATTCGTTCTGAAACAGCATTTTCGTTCAATAGATGTATTTATCGGATGAACTAAAATAGGTCTGTAAAAGGCTTGTATGTAGTAATTTATATCGGATATTTTTTGTCAATAAAAATAAAAATACCCCATCATTTTAATGATGAGGTATTATGAATTATATGTTTAAATTTTAATTAGTACCTAGGTAGATATACCCATTAATTGGTTCTAGAATGGTACCTGTATTTTTATCGGTAGCATTAATAATGTAATAGTAAGTACCAGTGGGTAACATTCCAGATTGTCCGAAAGAACCATCAGGAGATTCACCGCCCCAATCGTTTTGGTAATCTTTAACCTCAGCAATTTTAGTACCCCAACGGTTAAATATCATTACATCAAAACTAAATGCACAGTATTCTACACCCGTAATTTCAAAGAAATCATTAACACCATCACCGTTTGCGGTAACCGCCTTAGAAATAATAATATCACCTTTTCCACATGGTACACATTCCGTATCTACGATAACCGTAAAGTCAACATAGTATTTACATGTACCTTCAGTAGAACTGTACGCAATTTTATATTCACCAGGTTCATGGTTCATTGGGTCAAATATGTTTTGTTCTAAAACAACATCTCCTTCCAAGATTATAAACGTACCATTGCTGTCAAAATCTGCCGGCAGGTAATTCA
Organism: Maribacter aquivivus; assembly: GCF_900142175.1. Classification (NCBI taxonomy): domain Bacteria; kingdom Pseudomonadati; phylum Bacteroidota; class Flavobacteriia; order Flavobacteriales; family Flavobacteriaceae; genus Maribacter; species Maribacter aquivivus. The sequence goes on from NZ_FQZX01000005.1 coordinate 23,352, forward strand.
ATAAATCAATTGGCTCTTCTTCAATACAGATGTTAATTGTAATTTCTTGCAATTGAGGTTGAAGAACAAAAACAATTTGTTCAAAAGAAGCAGTGTTGCCACAAGAATCTGTAACATTCCAAGTTCTTATAATCATGTAATCATCAGAATCATCAGCTTGTTGCGTTTCTTCATTATAAACCACTTCAAAGTCACCACAGCCACCTGTGAATACCATTTCTGGTGCATCAGGAATATCATCACCACATATAATGGTAATTTCTTCTTCGTACGGCTGACTCATAATAGGTCCCGTGGGTTCTACAGTAATTACCTGAGTATGTTCTACCATGTTACCTGCGCAATCTGTGGCTGTCCAGGTTCTGGTGACCGTATATCCTAAAGCACAGTTTTCATCATTTGTAATCGTTTCTTCAAACGTTACATCAATGTTAGGCTCACAAGAATCTGTAGCCGTTAATGTAGTTGCATCTGGAACCATACCACATTCAACCGTCATGTCTTGAGGTAGCGTTTCATTGAAGGTCGGTGCAACCGTGTCTTCAATAGTAATTACTTGTGTATGTGTACGCACATTACCGACACAATCTGTAATAGTCCATGTTCTAGTAATGGTATATTCAGTAGCACATTCATCGTCTTGACCTTCAATTAATTCAGTATAATCTACCGTGATGGCACAATCGCTATCTGAAGTTATTACAAAAGCATCAGGTATAGCATCACATGCCTCAATAGTAATATCAGTTGGCCAGTCTTCATCACCATCATTATCGATAATGGTCACCGTAGCAATATTGTCAGATAAAATACCTACTATAGCACTTGAAATGTTCTCAAGAATTACATTGAACGTTTCTGGGTCTTCAATAAGGATATCATCAATAATAGGAATTACTATTGGTTGGGTGTTAGGGTTGGTACCACCAAATGTTAAGGTTTGCGAATTACGCGGAACACCCGTATAATCACTAGCATCTGTTGCAGAACCGTCTACGGTGTAGAATTCTACCGTAAATTCATCTTGAACATCTGCATTAAGAACCACATTTAAGGTAACCGTACCTGCATCTTCATTCACCTCAACAGAAGCAGTATCAAATTGAACACCGTATAAAGATGGGTCAGCATCATTATCTATAATATTTACGGTCGTTGTATCATTTGAAAGAATGCCTACAATAGGAGAGGAGATATCTTCAAGTACAATATTAAAGTTTTCTGTAAATTCAATTAAAGTATCATCGATAATAGAAATTACAATGGTCTGTGTATTGGAATTTGTACCACCAAATGTTAGCGTCTGCGTATCTTGAGGAACACCGGTATAATCATTACCATCTGTAGTGGTTACATCTACAGTATAATACTCTACCGTAAACTCATCTTGAACATCTGCATTAAGTACCACATCAATGGAAACTGTACCTGCATCTTCGTTTACATCAATTGAAGTAACATCGAATTCAACTCCATATATAGTAGGATCTGCATCGTCGTCTGTTATAGTACCTATAGCAGTATCATCGATCATGTTCAATAATGGATGTGATATAGTACCTAATGTAATATTAAGGTCTTCACTAAATTCTATCAATGCATCATTGATTATAGTAACCTCTACATTTTGAATGTCAGAATCAGTTGTACCAGCAGGGAATGTTACAACACCAGAAGTAGTAACAACAGAATAATCATCAGGAGAAATTGCGGTACCGTCTGTCACAGTAAATTCTACCGTAAATTCTTCTTGTATCGTTGGTCCTGTATATGAAACTTCAAAATTAGCCGTTCCGCTTGCAATATCTTCAGTAACAGTAAAATCGGCAACAGAAATTCCTTCACTTGCGTCTGGCAAGTCGTTATCTGTAATTGTACCAACTGCAGTATCATCGATCATGTTTACCAATGGATGAGATATGGCACCCAACGTAATATTTAAATCTTCGCTGTATTCCAATATTAGGTCATTGATAATGGTCACCTCTACAAGTTGGGTGTCATTATTGATAGTGCCTGCAGGAAAAGTTACATTACCTGAAGCTATAACGACCGTATAATCATCAGGGGAGATCGCAGAACCATCAGTTATCGTAAAGTCTACCGTAAATTCATCCTGTATGGTTAATCCTGTATATATGATTACAAAATCTGCGGTACCACTAGCTATATCTTCGGCAACCGTAAAGTCTGCCACAGAAATACCTTCACTAGCATCTGAAGCATCATCATTTATAATCACGCCCGTAGCGGTATTAGTGGTATCACCATCAACAAAACCGGTAACAAAACCATTATCCGTAGTTATGTTAGAAAGTACTACTGTAAAGTCTTCATCAGCTTCAATGATAGTTTCTTCGGTAATTTCAATAGTTATGGTCTGAGAGCTTACGGTATCTGTAAAGTCTAACGTACCATTAACCGGGGTAAAGTCTGCCAAATCAGCAGAACCTACGTTTGTAATATATTCTACCGTAACGGTTTCACCAGCAGGAATAACGCCTGTATAAGTTACCTCAAAAGTAATTTCAGTAGCATCTGCAGCAATATCACCTTCCTGTTCTGAGACCGTAAGTTGTGTAAACGCAATACCGTCACCTGGCAATGCATTATCATCATTAAGAATGATACCTGCCGCTGTGTTAGTAGTGTTACCATCTACAAAACCTGTAACAAAACCATTGTCAGTAGTCAGGTTAGAAAGTACAACGGTAAAGTTTTCATCTGCTTCAATAACAGTTTCCTCAGTAATGTCAACAGTAATAGTCTGTGATTTTACACCCTCTGTAAAAGTAACCGTACCAATAACCGGAGTAAAATCAGCAGCATCTGCAGAACCTAAGTTGGTTGTATATTCTACGGTTACGGTTTCACCTGCAGGTATAGTACCTGTGTATGTTACTTCAAAAGTAATTTCAGTAGCATCTGCAGCGGTATCACCTTCCAGTTCAGAAACTGTAAGCTGCGTAAATGCTACCCCGTCACCTGGTTGTGCATTATCATCGTTAAGAATAATGCCATTTGCCGTATTTGTAGGGTTGCCATCAACAAAACCGGTAACAAAACCATTATCAGTGGTAATGTTGGACAATAGAACGGTAAAGTCCTCATCGCCTTCTATAATGGTATCTTCGGTAATGTCTACCGTAATAGTTTGTGTGTTAACCGTATTTGTAAATGAGACGGTACCACTTGTAGGTGTAAAGTCGGCTGCATCAGCAGAACCTACATTAGTAATGTACTCTACAGTTACTGTCTCACCATCAGGAATAACGCCCGTATAAGTAACTTCAAAAATAATCTCGCTTGCATCTGCAGCAGTATTACCTTCTAATTCAGAAATATTAACCTGGGTAAACGCCACTCCGTCTCCTGGTAGTGCGTTATCATCGTTTATAATGATTCCTGTAGCTGTATTTGAAGTGTCTCCGTCAACAAATCCAGTAATGAATCCGTTTGCAGTAGTTAAATTAGAAAGAACTACAGAGAAATCTTCATCAGCTTCAATTACGGTATCTTCGGTCACCTCAATGGTAATTGTATGACTGTTAACACTATCTGTAAAGTCTATAGTTCCAATTACCGGTGTATAGTCAGTGATATCTGCAGAACCAACATTGGTAGTGTATTCTACCGTAACGGTTTCTCCTGCAGGAATAACCCCTGTATATGTCACCTCAAAAACTATTTCGGTTGCATCGATATTTGTATCGCCTTCAAGTTCAGAAACTGTAAGTTGCGTAAATGCTACCCCGTCGCCAGGTTGCGCATTGTCGTCATTAAGAATAACACCCGTGGCAAAACCATCTACAATATTTACTAGGGTAGTAGATATGCTCGTCAACGTAATGGTCAAATCTTCATTAGGTTCAATGATGTTGTCATTGATAATGGTCACTTGAACCTCTTGTGTGTCCGTCGTTGCGGTACCTGCCGGGAATGTTACGTTACCAGAGGCTACAACAACCGTATAGTCGTCACCTTCAATAGCAGAACCTTCTGTTATTGTGAAGTCTACCGTAAATTCATCTTGTACAGTAGGACCGGTATAGGTAATTACAAAATCGGTAGTGCCACCTGCAACATTTTCCAATACATTGAAATCTGCAACAGAAATACCGTCTCCTGCATTTGGAACATCATCATCATTGATAATACCATTGGCCGTTGAATTAGTAATAGGAACAAGAGGGTTGGTTGTGCTATTCAGTGTAACCGTATACGCTTCTTGCGGTTCCGTAATGTCATCGTTTAATATAGTAACTTCAATCTGTTTTACTTCATTGTCGTTTCCGTCAAAAGAAATAGTTCCGTTTGTAATGGCATTGAAATCCGAAGCCGTTGCAGTATCAAAATCAGTAGAGAAATCTACATCAAAACCAGTGGCGAAATCACCATTTAGGGTTACGTCAAAAATAGCTATAACTCCAGGTCCTTCAGTAACTATAACATCTGTTTGAACTATAGATATACCTGTAGTTCCTGGGATGTTATCATTGTCTGTAATGCTAATTGTACCTTGGTCGTCATTAATGTTTACCAGAGCATTTGAGAAATTAGAAAGATCTACAAATAAACTTTCTAATGTTTCTATAACCGTATCATCTGTAATAGGAACTGTTATTGGTAGTATTTCAGTATCACTGGTACCTGTGAAGTTTAATGTTCCAGAAATAGTTTGGTAATCACCAGGTTCTATTGCAGAGTCGTTATTGGTAGTGAAATCTAAGCTGATTCCGCCTTGAACTTTTCCTGTTAGCATCACATTTATAGTAGCCGTACCATCAGCTTCACTGACAATAATATCATCATTCTGGAATGAAATACCGTTACCCGCTATATTATCATTATCATTAATGGTACCTGTAGCAGTGTTTGTAGGTTGTTGATCTACAAAGCCAACTCCAATATTTGATTGTACATTGGAAAGTGTTAGATCAAAAACTTCTGTGTTCTCTATAAATGTGTCATCTATTATTGGTATGTCAATATCTATTGAACTTGTGTTTTCATCAAAAGAAATAGTACCTACGGTTTCCGTATAATCATCAGGATTATCTGCAGAATCATCAGCAGTAGCATAATCTACGCTAACGGTTTCTCCTGGTGCAATAGTACCGGTGAAAGTAACGGTGAATCTGGCAAAAGTATCGGTACCTTCTGTGACTATTACATTATTATCAGCAAAAGAAACACCTGTACCTGCAATGTTATCATTGTCGTTAATTGTACCTGTAGCTGTATTTGTTGGTTGCTCATCCAAGAACCCAACATTGATATTAGATTGTATATTGGACAATGTTATTGTAAAATCTTCTGATGGTTCAATAATAGTATCATCTAAAATTGGAACATCAATATTCACTGAATTTGTTGTGCTGTCAAATGAAACCGTACCCGTAGAAGAGATATAATCTCCTGGTTCTATGGCAGAATCATCATCTGTTGCATAGTCAACGGTAACTGTTTGCCCCGCGGCTATATTACCAGTGAAAGTAGCTGTAAATCTCGCAAATGTATCAGTCCCTTCGGTAACTATTACCACGTCGTTGGCAAAAGAAACACCCGTACTGCCAGGCACATTGTCATTATCCGTAATTTGAACGATACCCTCGCTATCGTTAATGGTAGGAGTGTTAGTACCACTGGTAAGTTGTACAAAGAATTGCTCCGTAGCTTCTATGATGTTATCATCATTGATGGTAATGGTTACCTGCTTAGTCTCATTATTTGTGCCAGCGAAGCTTACCGTACTAGTAGTAGCTACATAATCACCTGAACTCAAAGCAGAATCATCTGCAGTGTCATAGTTAATGGTAAAACCACCGGAAACGGTACCTGTATTTGTAATAATTAATGTTGCCGTACCAGCGTCTTCATTAACGGTAACATCAGAAATTTGAATTCCGATCGGGTTACCACTTTCACTAACGTAAATGTATTGTGTATGGCTAGTGCTGTTACCTGCACAATCATTGGTTGTCCAAGTTCTAATAATCGTATATGAAGTAGTAGTGTTATCACCAATATACGTTTCGCCAAAGGTAACTGTAGAATTAGAATCACAGTTGTCATTAGCAGAAAGTACTGGTGCTACAGGAATATTATCATGAGCAGCGTAAGAGTCTTGTGGTAAAGACTCATTAAAAGTTGGTGCCTCTTTATCTTCAATAGTAATTACTTGAGTGAAAGTATCACTTACTCTACCACAAGCATCGGTAAACGTCCAAGTATTGGTATATGTACCTTCTGTTGGACATGTACCTGACTGTACAAAATTACCTGCTGTTTTATGTAAGGTGAAATTACATGAAGCAGTTGCCGGTACCAAAGAGTTAGCATTGTTCAGTGCAGAAATATTATCACAAGCAACAGTTCTGTCTAATGCATTTGGTGCGGTAGACCAGTTTACTTGTGCCGGTTGTTCTACATCTATTATGGTAGGTGTATGCGTACCGATACCACAAGAATCTGTAGAAGAAGAACTACTCGTTGTAATTGGATCACCATTGATTGCACCACTGTATGTGGCTGTAGCCTGTAGTTCAAAACTAGCCGTACAAGCAGTCTCTAAAAAGTGGCAAGCCTCAATGATTTCAATATTGAAATCAAGGTCATAAGTATCACCCATATCGGTGAAACCATTTTGAGCTGTAAAAGTTAAGGTTCTAGTTGATGGGTCGTAAGAATGTGTTACCCCTGCTGGCAATGTACCTACATTCGCAAAATCAGCTTCAGTTGGTAACACCGTTGTAATCACCAAATCTTGAATATCATCATTACCAGTGTTGGTAACGTTTAGTGTTAAAGGTACTGTATCACCTGCATTGAAAGGTCCTGTTGCGTTTGTATTTAAACTTAAAGCACCTAAACTTGGTAGATAAACATCTACACTTAGGCCCATTAAATATAGACCGTAAGATTCTTGATCCGTTGTAATTTTAAAACGGGCAAAAGTCTGATCATTTTCTATATATCTATTGGAAGCATTTGCTAAAGGAAAAACAGTAGCATCAAAACCTAAGGTGTTAGTACTAGCAGCATTTCTATCCACATAATTTAGACCATCAATAGTAATTCGGCTATTAAAAAAGTTGTCTTCATCTCTTAACGTAGTAGATAATTTAGACCAGTTATTTGAAGTGTCATAAATTAATAATTGATCACCAGTAAGGTCACGGTCACCCTCTAATGCGCCTAACATTACATTTGCATTAATATTTCCGTTAGGAATAGTTTCAAAACCGCTAAAATTGAATTCTGTTTCACCTGCACCATCAGAAGCAAACGTGTGAACATAACCATCATATAGTGTGATGTTTTTAGGGTCAAGAGAAACATTTTCATATACAAAGACAATTTGCCATCCACCAGATGTACCGGTAACATTTGCAATACCGTGCGAACGTAAGTCCATTTCAGTAGCTTTTACGTTACCTACTTGATACGAACCAAAAGGAGTAGAAAGCGCATTTATATCATCGGTAATATCTTTAATACAAACATATGGGTCATTTTGAAAATGATCATTTCTTCCTCTATAAATAACCTCATCGGCAGAAACTGTTGTGTAAGAAGATTGACCAGGTAGCATTAATTTTACCTGATTGTAATTCCAAGATGGTTCAGTTGCGCTTCCACCGGTAGTGCCATCATATTCCTTATCTGCAGCAGCCCAGTATAGGTAAGCTTTTTTAATATTCAAACAGCTTAATGAAGGCTCAGGGTTAGCTAAATTGGCATTGGTAGAGTTAAATGTTGTTGGGTCAGAATCGATATCAACAAATACGTTATCATTGAAATCGTGGTTACCAGCTTCACCGTTATAATTACCAGTTGCATTTCTTGAAAGAACATTATTGGCTATCATTGTAAAATCACCATTAATACTACCAGAATAACGAATTTCAAAATCTTTTTTAAGGTTGGTGTCGTTTACAAATATGTTAACAACAGCTTCATCTTCAGATCCATTAGAATCTACTATTTTATACCTAAAAGAATCGTTACCATTGAATGAAGCACTAGGTAGGTATTCAAAATAGTCATCTGTAGCATCACCAGGAGTGCCATTGTCCATAAGTGTAACTGTACCGTTTATTGGGTTGTTTACTACTTGTAATGGATTGGTCGTAGCAGGTCCATCAAATCCATAATCATCATTATCAAGTACGGTAATATGTGCAGAGGTTTGATTTTGGAATACTACAAAAGAATCATTTACAGCAGTAGGTAAATGATTTATATCTGTAATAGTACCTATAGCTGTTGGGGTTGTTGCTGTTATTATATTAGGTGAAATTGAAGTTATTGTAAGCCTTAAAGTTTCATCACCTTCAATAAGTGCATCTTGTATAATTGTCACGGGAACTTGTATGGTTTCTGTTGCCGCACCCGTAAAATTAAGTGTACCGGTTAAGGTTGCCGAGTAGTCATTACCAGCTGTAGTGGTATTATCGGTAATTTCATAAGTTGCTGTAAAACCACCATTTACTGGGTTACCTGTGTAGGTGATATCAAAATTAGCGGTGGCATTAATTTCATCTTCTGTAAACCCTGTTACTTCAATAGTTCCGGTATCATCATTTGCAATAGTACCAATTGCATCTGCATTGGAAATTGTAATTTTAGTTGAAGAGGGATTTGAGATAGTTATCCTTAAATCTTCATTGTTTTCAATGAAATCATCACCCACAACATTAATCTGAACTGAACGTACTTCATTGTCTACTCCAGTAAATGTTAAAGTTCCTGTAGTTAATGGATCTGTAGTTAAGGTATAATCATCGGTAACAGTAGTTGAAATATCGGTAATGGCATAATCTAAAGTAAACCCACCATTAATTCTATCACCGGTATATGTAACATCGAAATTGATACCATTTGTTTGTTCTATAATACTAAAGCCAGCAACTGAAACTGCACCACCATCATCATCAGTAATAACACCTCTAGCTTGGTTGTTCAATAAGTTGATACCAACGTTTGAGCGAATGGCAACCAAGTTTACGAAGAAATCCTCTTCATTTTCAATTACATCATCACTAATGATTGGAACAACGATGTTTTGCGTTTTTGCGGTATTGGTGAAAACTAAAGTTTCTATGGTAGCATTAGGATTGAAATCTGTTGCGTTATTGGCAGTGCCATTGTTAACAAAGTAGTCAACTTCAATAGTTTCGCCCGTATCAATATCTCCGGTAAATTCTACAACAAAGGTTGCGGTTACATTGTCTGTAGGATCTCCTTCAACAACGGTTACCGTAGCATTTTGAAAATCTATACCACTTGTAGCACTATTATCATTATCTGTAATAGCACCGGTACCAGTTGGGTCTACAATGTTTATTAAAGAAGTGGACAGGTTTGAAAGTTGAATGTTTAAATCTTCGGTAGCTTCAATAAAACTATCCTCTAAAATATCAACAGTTACAGATTGATTGTTACCGTCTGTAGTATTTGCAGGAAAAGTTAATTGTCCGTTTAACAATGTTGATGGCGTCGTGGTATAATCTTTACCTTCAGAGGCAGTACCATCAGTAATGGCGTAATCTACGGTAAATTCATCTTGAACATCTGCACCTTCATATGTTACGGTAAATGTTGTAGTACCTGCATTTTCATCAACACTGAAATCTGATACACTTAAACCTGTTGTAGTTGTTTTAATATCATTATCCACAATAGTGGCAACAGCAGTACCATCTACTAAATTTATAAGTGTTGTAGATAGGTTGGATAATTCAATATTAAGAGTTTCATCATCCTCTATAACGGTATCATCTTCCACTATAAAACTAACATTGACAATGTCGCCGTCTTCTGTACCTGCGGGAAATGTAATTGTACCGTTAAGTTGTGGGTTGCCTCTGTAGTCAACTCCACTGGTTGCGGTATTTGGCGTAATGCTAAAATCTACAGTAAAAGATTCTTGAACAGTTGCACCTTGGTACATAACTACAAAATTTGCAGTACCTGCGTCTTCATCAACATTTATATCTGCAACATATAATCCTGTTGTGGTAGTCTTAATATCTTGGTCTATAATGGTACCGACCGCATCTGGGTCAACCAAATTTATTAATTGGGTAGATGAATTTGATAATTGAATAGTTAGGTTTTCATCACCTTCTATAATATCATCAGTTAAAAGTGTTATGGCTATATTTTGAAAATTACCTGAAATTGTACCGGCTGGGAAGGCAATGTTCCCTGTCATAGACGAAACAGTGTAATCTAAGTCTCTTATGGCCGAACCATTACTAATCGTATAATCTGCATTAAAAGCATCTTTTACATTACCACCACTATAAGTAACTACAAAGTTAGCTGTACCAAGATCTTCGTTTATTGAAAAATCAGCAACCGATAAACCTGTTGAAGTGTTTGTATCGTTATCTTCTATAACACCAGTGGCGTTACCATTAACAATAGATAAAGCGGTATTTGAAATCGTGGTTAATGCTATGCTAAAGCTTTCATCTCCTTCTACAATGGTATCATCTGTAATGGCAACGGTTAGATTTACGATGTCATTATTTTCAGTATTTGCAAGAAAAGTAATTTGACCGGTAGCTATGTTATAATCTGATCCAGAAGTTGCAGTATCGTCTGTAATTACATAATCAACGGTAAATGAATCTTGAACCGTAGGTCCTACATAGGTTACGGCAAAGCTTGTTGTGTTAACATCTTCTTCCACAGAAAAACCGGCAATTGAAATACCGTCACCGGCAGAAGGTGTATTTACATTCCTAATAGTTCCAATAGCGGTGTCCGAAATATCTCCTGCATTTGAAGACCCGTTGGTCATACCCAAGGTGAAATCTTCATCAACTTCAATAGTGTTATCATCTAAAGCTGGTATGGCTATGCTTGTGTTTAAGGTATTACTTGGTATTGAAAAACTGGTTAATGCCGTATAATCTGCACTTGTTGTAGAGTTATCTACGTAGGTTAGGTTAAAGCTTACCGCTTCATTAACAGCATGCGAAAGAGTTACGGCAAAATTTAGATTGTTACCTTCATCGGCAGAAGCATCTGCAATAGTAATGTTTGGTCTAATAAATAAATCTACTGGGTTAGAGTATGTATACGGAGTACACAGGTTCTCGCTATCCAAAGCGCTAAAACGATATTGATTTCCACTTTGGGTGCTAGTTATATTGGTTAGGGTAAGTGTTGTGGTGGTAGCACCTGAATACACTCCGCCATTAGCAATCGCTGACCAAGTAGCTCCATCATCTGTACTTACATCCCATTGGTAGGTAAGTCCGGTTCCACTGACAGCGGTCGTGTAAGTTACAGTGTCGCCTAAATTGGCAACTTCATCTGTAGGTTGTAATGTTATGTTTACATTTTGGAATGCAGTTGTTACTTTACTGTCGGTACCTGTATAACCACCTTGACCGATTACTAAACCTGTAGCGGTAACTGAAATAGGTGAAGAACCTAAATAATTATCATCATCAGGGTCAGTATGGCCAGCTTCTACAGCATCTGGGCAACCATCATTATCAGAATCGGAATCTAAGCTGTCTATAATAGAATCTCCATCCGCATCTCCCGATCCTTCATTAACATCGGTAATACCATCGTTATCATCATCCTCATCGACTAAATCGTTAATTCCATCAAAATCAGTATCCAAATCATCATCGGTGATTGTGATTTGACCTTCGTTGGCAGCAAAAACAATGTTTTGTGGCACATAGTTGGTCATTGTATTGGCATCTGGCGTGTATGAAGGAACTACGGTAAAAAATTCGGTAGGTTCAATAATCGTATCATCGATTACTCTGAAATTTCTTGAAAAGTTTTGAAGGTTTGAACCATTAAAATTTAAAAAAGCATCTTTTGTCTCGTCATAATCTAAATCCTTGATTGCCGAGTTGTCTGAGGTGTCGTAATAAATTCTAAAATTATCTTGAACTTCTCCGTTTAGTGTAAAGGTAATTCTAGCATTACCTACAGATTCTAATTCTGTAGTATTACTTAAATTAATAGTAGCTACATCATTGTCATGAATACGTAAGGCAGAGCGTTCTGTATTTATGCTGACTCTAGAAGGAGATGAACCATATTTTGTAGCTTCTGCTGCATTTCTAGATTTTACACCGTCAAACTCTTCAGAGGGTTCTACAATAGTATTGTTAATTGTAGGTATGGGTATAACTATTTCTGTTCCCGGTATTGAACCCGAAGGAAAAGTTACCGTCGTTGTAAAAGAGTTAAAATCGGAACCATCTGTCGCCGGACTCGTTGAGGTAGGGTCTGTTTCTGTAGAAAAATCAATGTTATAGGCATCTTCAATACCAACATATTGTTGACCGCCAGTATTTGTTCCGTTAGATAATCTTAATATATATTGTATTTCACCACCTTCTGTAATATCGTAATTGCCACCTGTTACATAAGCTACATCAGTATCTATAACGGTACCTGTAGCTGTAGCATCTGAAAATGAATACGTACCAGAAGGATCACTCAAGGTTAACGTAAAGTCTTGTTGAGTGTCTTCAACCCAGTCATCATCTAAAGCTTCAACCGTAAATGTTCTGCTTGTACTTAACAAAAAGCTAAGTGTCACCGAATTAGGTCCATTAAAGTCTGCGGCTATTGCACTTCCTGGCGTATATGCTATATCAAAAGTGTAGTTACCCGTTAGTGGTGTACTAGAAGTTACTGTAAAAGTCATATTAGACCCTTCGTCAGCACTTGCGTCAGAAACAGAAAATGTCTGTGCCATTACATCTGCAGAACCAAAAAAGAACCACAAGACAAATAACAACATTGTCGATTTTATGAAAGTAGAATTCTTCATTATTGATTCTTTGTATTAGTTGAAAATGTACTGTTTGAAAAAGTAAAGTGAGTTGAAACTGTAATAGGGATATTTGAAAATGTATTTTTTCCAAACACCGTCTCTATTGAATTATGAGAAAGGTCAACCTGATGAGCACTTTTATTGTTCTTCACCATATGGGCAAAATTGTATCCTTCGGAATAAAGAACCGAAGATGCCTGCCATCCAAATTCAGGATAGGCAGAAGTTAAATTTCTGTAAAGGGTGATGATGTTGTTAGAAGTGTCAATTGACTTCATAATAATGGTTAAGTTTAATTCTTACTATTAATCCTTAACCTTATCAAAAATGATTGCAAGTTGTTTGCAAAACATTATTGGCTAGCAGGTTAAGAAAAGTTTTTAGAACAGATTTGGGATCTAATTCTGATGTAAAATTAGCACCTAACTGTTTAAAAACTAAATTTTATAGTCCACACGGTGTCATTCGTCGATGAACATACGTTGACAAAATAACGATGATACCTAATGAATATTTAATTCTTGTTGTGAAGCCTTGTTAATCTGTGGTAATTAGTTTGTAATCTGTTTCTTTCATTTTTTATTAAATAATTTTTTGTTTAAATATTTAATAAAAATAAATAACTGATAATCAGGATGTTAAATTTATTTGGCTGTATAAAGAAGCTGAAAGTTTAAACAAAAGGTATTTTTCACACTTAATGTGTAATTGTTGTAGACTGTTAAAATTGTAGTAAAAGAAGTGGGTATAATCACTTAAAGCAGGGAGATGCATTTTATCGATAAAATCAATGTTTTCAGCTGATTAGCGATGATTGTAAAGTTAATAATTAAAATTTAAAAGTGTTTTTTTTAATGAATTTAAACTAAACAAAAACACCTTTTCATAATTATGAAAAGGTGTTTTCTTTATATAGGCGCTCTCGCGGAATGTTCTAATTATTTACGGTTCAAAAGTATGATTTAGACTATTTTGAGGTGTTAATTTTATTTTAAATTACCATTAAATTGTGTCTAGATTTTCAATGATATGAGCAGCTCTTTCTTGAATTTCGGCAAGCTTATTCCCGTCCATTTTATTTAAAAGTGCCATCATCATGTTCATACGTTGGTTGTCTTTAAAATGTTCTCTTTTTTCAGATAGAAAATTCCAATAAAGGGAATTAAAAGGACACGCTTTTTCACCAATTTTTTTAGTATGACTATAGTGGCAATTACCGCAATAATTACTCATTTTATTAATGTAATTAGCACTACTTACATAAGGTTTTGTTGCTACGATACCACCATCGGCAAACTGGCTCATACCTCTAGTATTGGTAATTTCAACCCATTCTATGGCATCTATATAAACGCCTAAATACCATTTATCTACTTCATTTGGGTCTATTTGTGTTAGTAAAGAAAAATTACCAATGACCATAAGGCGTTGTATATGATGAGCATAAGAAGCATCTAAACTTTGACCAATGGCTTTGTTTAGGCAATTCATTTTTGTATTTCCCGTCCAGAAGAAATCTGGTAATTTATTAGTGTTTTTTAAGGTGTTTAATTGTTTGTACTGAGGCATTTCTTTCCAATAAATACCCCTCATATATTCTCTCCAGCCTAATATTTGCCTGATAAATCCTTCTACTTGCGATATATTTATATCGGTAGTTTTATCATAAAAATGGTTTAAAACAGCATCTATAACTTCTTTAGGCGATAATATTTTAGCATTCATGGCGAAAGATAATCTAGAATGAAAAAGAAACTTCTCGTCATCGTGCATAGCATCTTGGTAATCGCCAAAATGCGGTAAAAGTTCTTTACAGAAAAAGTCTAAAGTGCTCAAACATTCTTCTCTAGTTACAGGCCAAGCAAATGATTCTGAATCTATTTTACCCATTGTTTGCACATTTGCATTCTTAAGAAGCTCAATGATTTCTTCTACATTTTTAATGAATTCTTTTTCTTTGGGTATAGGTGGTTGTCCTTTCCATTTATTTCTATTGCTTTGATCGTAATTCCATTTGCCGCCTTCCGGTTGATTATTTTGCACCATTATGTCGTGCTTTTTACGCATCATTCTATAAAAGCTTTCCATGACCATTTGCTTTTTACCGGTATAAAAATCTTTCAGCTCAGTTCTGGTCGTATAAAAATGCTCGGTATCGTAATAATCATTAGCGATATCTAAAGAACTACAAATTTGTTGCAGCTGTTGGTCAAGTCTATATTCGTCTGGCAGTTGATACTCGAATTTATCAGCCTTAGTTTCGGCAATTGTTCTTGAAATAATTAGCTCTAAATCTTGAGGGTTGTTTTTATCATTTAGTTGATAATAAATGAAATTATGACCTTTTGCAGAAAGGTCTTCTTTAAAACTTCGCATTGCTAGAAAGAATGCGGTCACTTTTTGAATGTGGTGTTTAACATAATCGGTCTCTTGCCTCATTTCAGCTATCACATAAGTGATGTCATCATTTACTGAGGAAAACCACGAATGATTTTGATTTAATTGGTCACCTAAAATTAAGCGTACTATTTTCATTTTCTTATTTCTTATTTGGTGTTTAGGTTAGAACAATGTCTCTTGTAACCATAACCTTTGATATTTACCTGCAGCGTCATACCTTTCAGCTTGACCTTTAATATTAAATTTTCGGTTTCTGGGATCATTACCTACTCCGCTAGCGTACATCCAATTTCCCCAATTGCTGTGCACATCATAGTCAATCAACATACTTTCAAAATAAGCAGCACCAATTCGCCAATCTTGCTCTAGTTCTTTAGACCAAAAACTAGCCACATTTTGTCTGCCTCTATTGCTCATCCATCCGGTTTCTAATAGTTCTTTCATGTTGGCATTTACAAAGGGTTCTTTAGTTAAACCATTGATCCAAGTGTGTTTATCTTTTTCATTGGTTTTTGGATTATAAGTACTAATTAGAATACCGCCCAACTTAAAAATTGCATCCTGGTGTTTTAGTGAAACATATTTAAAGTAATCTCTCCAAATCAATTCAAAAATTAACCAATAGGTATCTTGATTTTTAATTATTTCACGCTCGAACTTTTTAATTTCCCAGTAAATTGTTCTTGGCGAGATACTGCCATTTGCTAGCCAAGCAGATAATTTAGAACTGTAATCTATACCAATTAATCCGTTTCTGGTTTTCTTATAGAACCCTAGTTTTTTGGTTTCCCAAAAGTAATTTTGAACTCTCTTGATCGCCTCTAATTCTCCGCCTTCAAAAGGAAAAGCACTATTTACATGTGTAGAGAAATTAGTGAGTCCAAGTTCTTTTAATGAGGGTATTTCAGTTTTATTAAGCACTAAATTTTCATCAGGTAATTTAGGTGGTAGTTCGGCAATAGGTCTTACATGGCAAATCTCTTCACACTTTTTTCTGAAGTTTGTAAAAATATCTGGTATAGATTTAAAGTCATCAAAAGGTATGTCATTTGGGTGATATAAAAATTGATCATACACCTCATTGAATTTGACATCAGAAGGTACTTTTTTCTTTATGTCATTCAGTATCAAAAGCTCATCTCTTGTCCATTCTTTTTGCAAGAAGACAGTATCAATTGTATGATTCTCTATTAGGTTAGATAGGTAATCTGCCGAATTACCTTGGTAAACAAAAAGTGGGATATTTAGTTGTTCAAGTTCTTCTTTTAGGTGCTGTACAGTTTCTAATAGAAATTTTGCCCTGTACTTTTCTGTTCTTTTGAATCCGAATTCATCAGTTTCAAAGAAAGAAGATTCAAAACAATAGAAGCCTATAACCTTATGGCCTTTCATAGCTTTAACAAGCGATGAATTATCACGAACCCGTAAGTCGTTTCTAAACCAGATTAAATTATTCATGAATTTCGGTTTTCAATTTATTACGTCTACATTTCTCTCCGCAGTACTTTACATCGTCCCAATTACGTTCCCATTTTTTGCGCCACGAAAATGGTTTACTGCAAGTAGCGCAAATTTTTGTTTGTAGATTTACTTTTTTATGTGCCACTATAATATAAGTTTACTGGGTTCGTCTGGTTTTGCATAAGCAAATCGTGCTAAAAGTTGAGGTAGGGCATAAGCATCTAAGCCATTGATGGTAACAGTATTTACTTTATCTAACTGCAACCAACCGTCATCGTGTAAAATCTCATCCGGTATATAAACATGTTCAATAGCACCAATTATTAATAGACAACCATTCTCTTTAATTTCATATTCGTTTACATAGCTGCAACCCAATTTAATAGCGCTTTCTTTTACGTACGGAGCTTGAAAATTATCTAAATAAGATTCGGTTAAATTGGTTTTTGAAAACTCTGAAATATCTTCGTCATAACTAGCTGCAGAATGGTGTGCATCTTTAATAATAGCTTCGTTAACCTGGTTGACCGTGAAGAATCCACTTTCTTTAAAGTTGGCATAGGTATTTCTTTTAACGGTTAATGGTCTAAGAATAAACCCCAGCATAGGTGGTGTACTGCCAATATGAATCACAGAATTGAAAATTGCCAAATTACTAATGCCGCTACCAGATTTAGAACCTAATAGGTTGGCAGATTTATAACCAGTGCAACTATTAATTAAATGAGCTCTGTATCTACTAGGCATTTTACCTAGTTCTTCTTTACTAAAATGTTTCAAGATGTGTATTTTGTTTAACAAAAATAATTAAAAATTAAACAGATATGAGCTCAATAAAGAAAATGATTAGTTTAGTTTATCACTTTATACAGGAAATGAAGGCATTATTTCCTATTTTTAACATTCAATTAATGTTGGCTTAAAGCCTTAAACATGACCCAAGAAAAAAAGAACATTGCCATTATTGGCTCAGGCCTTGTAGGATCTTTGCTTGCCATTTACCTGAAAAGATACGGACATCAAATAACGGTATTCGATAGAAGACCAGATATTAGAAATATAGAATTTTCTGGACGATCCATAAACCTTGCCATGAGCAATCGTGGGTGGAACGCTTTGAGGGCAGTTGGAATAGAAGACGAGATTAAAGAAATTGCCATACCCTTAGACAAAAGGGCGATGCACGTAATAGGGAAGGAGCAATATTTTCAAAAATACGGTAAGGACGGTGAAGCTATTTGTTCTATTTCACGTGGCGTACTTAATAGGCGAATGATTGATTTGGCAGAAGAGAACGGAGTAGAGTTTCGTTTTGAAGAAAAAGTTTGGGATATAGACTTACCAGCTGCCAAAGTATTTACAGGTGATAGTGAAAAAGGGGAGTGGACAGAATACCCGTTTGATCTAGTATTTGGTTGTGACGGAGCATTTTCGCGCGTTCGTCATAAAATGCAAAGGCGTAGTAGATTTGATTATTCTCAAGATTTTATTGATGTTGGGTATAAAGAATTGACTATACCGGCAAATGCCGATGGTTCTCATAAATTAGATAAGAATTCTTTTCATATATGGCCGCGTGGTAAATTTATGTTTATCGCTATGCCAAATTTAGATGGCAGTTTTACCTGTACATTATTTATGCCCTTTGAAGGTGATGTTTCATTTGATAATATAAAGACCAAAAAAGAAGCGGTACATTTTTTCAATACCTATTTCCCGAATGTTATGGATGATATAGAGAATCTTACAGAAGATTTCTTTAAGAATCCCACGAGCGCCATGGTAACGATGAAATGCTATCCTTGGACCTATTGGGACAAAGTAGCCCTTGTAGGCGACTCAGCGCATGCCGTAGTACCATTTTACGGACAAGGAATGAACGCTGGCTTTGAAGATATTTTCGTATTAGATGAAATTATAAAAGAATACGGAGATGATTGGGAACGTATTTTTTCTACATATCAAGAAAAACGCAAACCAAATGCAGATGCCATTGCGGAATTAAGCTATCGTAACTTTGTAGAGATGAGCAGCAAAACTGCTGACACCAATTTCTTGTTACAGAAGAAAATAGAGAAGCACTTTTCGGCAAAGCATCCAGAAAAATGGATTCCCGCTTACAGCAGAGTAACATTCTCAAATAGACCGTATGCAGAAGCATTGGCAGAAGGCGATGCACAAGAAGATATTATGAGAGAGGTTATGAAACTTCCAAATATAGCGGAGAAATGGGATAGTGAAGAAGTTGAAAAACTAATGCTAAAGCTTATAGGGTAATTACTTATTATACCTCATTTCACTTTTACGCATAGGCATACTATCTATTAAATTAAACAATTGTTCTAGATTAAATGGGTATAAGGCTTTAGATTTAATTCCGCCATCTTTTCCTATTAAAATGTAACCGTCGTTGGTCTTTGGCAATATATCTGATTTTTTTATATCAGTAGCTTTTCTATTGACGCTATAAAATACATTGTCTTTGTAAACGAAAACAAGAATATCTCTTTCCGTAAATTTAGAAGTATTATTATCGATGATTTGTAGGGCAGATTTCACATCGGCAGTATTAGTATCGTTTTCATAAAGAATTACAATTCTATTTTTCCATGTATAGTTAGATAAATCTTGAGCTGCCATATTAAAACTATGCATTATAATAAAAATGAAAATGATTCTTAGAGATTTCATAGTTATGAATGTAAACAAAAAAAGCCATCTTTAAAAGATGGCTTTTTTAATATATGTAAGATGTTTGCTATTATAGTTTAGCGAACATTTTTTGCATTTTTTCGCTTTCTTCTTCAGCTAACGTTGGGTCAACTAAAATACGACCACTATGCTCATCTGTAATTATCTTCTTTCTTGAAGCAATTTCAACTTGAACTTGAGGTGGAATAGTAAAGAAAGAACCACCAGAAGCACCTCTTTCAATTGGCACAACAGCTAAACCATTCTTAACATTGTTGCGAATACGTGCATATGCCTTTACCAAACGCTCTTCAATTTTATCTTGAAATTTGATAGACTCTTCTAACAACGCTTTTTCTTCTTTCTCTGTTTCAGCAAGAATAGCGTTCAATTCGCTTTTCTTATGCTTAAGGTGAGCTTCACGTTCAGATAAACGTTCTTTAGTTTCAGAAATAACCGCTTTCTTCTGATCAATTTGAGCTTTGAATTCTTTTATATTCTTTTCAGCTAATTGAATTTCCAATTCTTGAAACTCCAATTCTTTACTAATCGAATTAAATTCTCTACTGTTACGAACATTTTTTTGTTGCTCGCCGTATTTTTTAATTAAAGTCTTTGCTTCTTCAATAAGGTTCTTCTTAGCACCGATTTCAAAATTGATATTTTCTAAATCAGATTTAAGTTTATCCATTCTCGTTTTTAGGCCAAGGACTTCATCTTCCAAATCTTCTACTTCTAAAGGAAGTTCACCACGAACATTCCTTATTTCATCAACCCTAGAATCAATTAATTGCAAATCATATAATGCTCTTAACTTTGCTTCTACAGATGAATCTTCTTTTTTTGCCATATTAAAAATAATTGATGGGATTTGTTATACTTTCCGATAAATGGATTGCAAAATTAGGAATTTTTTTCGTAAGATAATCAACTAAAAGGTTTTTTGTAAACTGCTCAGTTTCAAAGTGTCCTATATCTGCCAAAACTATTTGGTTTTCAGCCTCGTAAAATTGGTGGTATTTAAGGTCTGCGGTAACAAATACGTCTACTCCGGCAGCTTTTGCCGCGCCAATGGCAAATGAACCACTGCCGCCAAGTACTGCTACTTTTTTAATTGGTTTATTTAAAAAATTAGAGTGTCGTACCAGTTTAGCATTCATTTTAAGCTTTAAATGGTTCAAAAACGCTGTTTCTGAAAGCTCTTTATCCAATTCGCCCACCATACCCATACCAATATATTGGTTGGTGTTTTCTATAGTTTGTATGTCATAAGCTACTTCTTCATATGGGTGAGAAGACAACAAAGCGTTAACTACAGCAGATTGTTCGTTCTTGCCAAATACGCAGGTAAGCATTATTTCATTTTCTGTATGTGTAGTGCCAATACTTCCCTTCGTAGGGTTCGCATCTGCATTCGCTTTATAAGTGCCACTACCTTCAACAGTAAAACTACAATCAGAATAATTGCCGATATCACCTGCACCCGCAGCAAAAAGGGCATTTTTAACTTCTTCTAGATTATCGTTAGGTATATAGGTGGTCAATTTTTTAATCGTATTTTTTTGAGGAATCAATATCTGGGTGTTCAATAAACCTAAAACCTCACAGATTTTAGCATTAACACCATGTCGAGCGTTGTCAAGAGCCGTATGGTTAGAATATATGGCAATGTCGTTTTTAATCGCTTTAATAACCACGCGTTCCACATAATTTTTACCAGTAATTTTTTTTAATCCTCCAAAAATAATAGGGTGAAAGCTTATAATTAAATTACATTTTTTAGCAATGGCTTCATCGACAACATTTTCTAAAGTATCAAGGGTGACAAGTACTCCGCTGACTTCTGCAGAGGCGTTGCCAACTAACAATCCTACATTGTCAAAATCTTCGGCATAGCTTAAAGGAGCAAAGTCCTCTAATATTTTGGTGATGTCTTTTACAGTCATTTTATTGAAAAATAAGATATTCAAAGATAAATTATTATAATTTCGTTCTGATGCAGGTGTTACGAAAACTTCTTTTTCCTATTTCATTGATCTACGGCTTAATCGTGTTTCTTAGAAATCGCCTGTACGATATGGGTATTTTTTCTTCAAAATCGTTTTCGACAAAAACAATTTGTGTTGGTAATTTAAGTGTAGGCGGAACAGGAAAAACACCTATGATAGAGTTATTGGTGCGTTCTCTTGGTCAAGACTTTCAAGTAGCAATACTAAGTAGAGGTTACAAAAGAAAATCTGAAGGATTCTTACTTTCTAACGATGACAGCAGTGTAGAAGATTTAGGAGATGAGCCTTTTCAATTAAAAACTAAATTCCCTGAAATTACAGTAGCGGTCGATGCCGATAGAAGAAATGGGATTAGTCAGCTTGAAAATATAATAAAGCCGGAAGTAATTTTATTAGACGATGCTTTTCAGCATAGAAAAGTGAAGCCAGATTTTTCAATTCTATTAACTGCATATGATAATTTGTATGTGAATGATTGGTATTTGCCAACGGGTAACTTGCGAGATTCTAAAAGAGAGGCAAGTCGTGCAAATGTTATAGTAGTTACTAAATGTCCGTCAGATATATCCAAACAAGACAGAGCGGCAATAGCGGTAAAAATGAATCTTGCGGCTGATCAAAAGCTATTGTTTAGTTTTTTGATGTATAATACTAATTTAAAAGGCACTGAGGTAACTTTAGATTCGTTAAAAAGGAAAAAGGTAACATTGGTGACAGGTATTGCGAATCCTGCGCCATTAGAGAAATATTTACATTCAGAAGGACTCACTTTTGAACACTTAAAATATAACGATCACCATTTTTTTTCTGATCAAGAGATTGCAATATTAAGAGAAAAGGAATGTGTTCTAACCACAGAAAAAGATTATGTACGTTTACAATCTAAGCTACCTAAGTTGCACTATATAGAAGTTAAGCATGAGTTTTTAGAAGATGGTAAAGCTATTTTAGAAGCAGCGTTAAAACAGTTTATGACAAAGACTTCTTAGGTCTTTTGTCAAAAATATTCTCACCTATCTTTTGGTAAAAAACTTCAGGCTTAAAGGGTTTAGTAACTACATCATCACAACCTGCGGCGTAAAAACTCTCTAAACTATCATCTAATGAAATGGCTGTAAGTGCAATTATAGGAGTGTCTTGATTGAATTTTCTAATTTGAATGGTCGCTTCTTCACCACTAATACCAGGCATATGAATATCCATAAGTATAGCATCATATACATTCTCTTGAGCGGCTGTAACTGCTTCATGACCATTATTGGCAATATCACTGGTCATTTCTCTTTTAGAAAGCATCTTTTTGGTAATGACCTGGTTTATTTTGTTATCCTCAACAATTAGTAAATGCAGCCCTTTAAAATCATAATCTTTAGGCGTAATTTCAAACGGAATGTCTTCGGTTGTGCTATCAATGCTCTTCATTTTAATTTCAAAGAAGAAAGAACTGCCTTCGCCTAATGCACTCTCAAGCTCAATTTTACTTTCAAATAAGCTCAGTAGACTTTTTACAATAGTAAGACCTAGACCGGTACCACCATACTCACGGTTAATCTGAATAGAGCCTTGTTCAAATCCTTCAAAAATACTTTTTTGCTTCTCTTTTGAAATTCCAATACCATTATCTTTAACTTCAAAATAGATGGTAATATCATCATCGACTTTGTTCAATAATTTGGCAATAACCTTTACCTCACCACCTTTGGTGAATTTGATGGAGTTACCAATCAAATTCATAAATACTTGAGAGAGTTTTAGAGGGTCACTCAGTAAATTACCTGGTATTTCAGAATCGTATTCTAAAACTAAGTTTGTCTTATTTGCCTTTGCACTTTGTCCTAAAGAATTAATAACTTCATTAATTACCTTATTAAGGTTGAACTCCATGTTTAGGGGTTCTAATTTGTTCGCATCAATTTTGTTGATGTGTAAAATGTCATTAATAAAGTTAAGTAAGTAATCTCCAGAAAATTTTAGCGCTTTTAAATGTTCTTTTTGATGTTCTTCTGGGTTTTCTTCTAATAGAAGATGGGTTAAACCAGTAACAGCGTAAAGCGGAGTTCTAAGTTCGTGACTAACTGTAGAAAGGAAATTTGTTTTCGCTTCCATTGCTTGTACCGCGCCATCTCTAGCAATTTGTAGTTCTTTATTTTTAGTCTGTAAAAGATCGTTGGTTTTTAACTTTATCTGGTTATTTCTATACAGTGTAACTGCCAATAATGAAATAATAATTAAAAATGCAGAAGTTAAAATTGCCGTAAGTTCAGATCTGTTTTGAGACTCGGTAAGCTCTTCTATTTTTTTCTCTTGGCGTGCAATTTCTTCAGTCTTATAATCATCTCTGATCTTATCTGCTGTTTTGGCTTCAATTATATTTTTATCAATATTGAAAATAGAATCTTTTAATTGCACCAAATTTTGCGAGTTTACAAGAGACTTTTGGTATAAACCAAGTCTTTCATATACAGAAGATAATAAGGTGTTTGAATTTTTAATGTCTTCTAAAAAACCGTTGGCAGTAGCAAGTGTTAGTGCGTTCTCACCATTTTTTGCAGCCTCAGATAAATTATCGATTTTTAAATTTAACTCAGCAAGCGTTAGATACGCTTGGGTAGTAAGATATTCTTTTTCGTAAAGATCTGTGTTTACAATAAGTGAGTTTAAGTTTTTAGAGGCACTATCATATTTCTCTAAACTGAGATATACCTTTGCTTCGGTTAATAACAGATTGTTATAGAAATTACGGTCGTTATTTAATTGTTTAGCTTCATTGAGCATAAACAACGCTTGAAAGTTTCTGTTGCTTCTGTGTAAAAGAATAGCTTCAATATATTTGTGCATACCATCACCATAGGGGTATGCGATATCTTTTAATAGAACACTCGCGCGATCCCAGTAAAATTCAGTATCACCCTCTTTGTCAATCTTTAAGTAAAGTAGCGCTAATTCGTGTAAACTATCAATAAGACCTTTAATATCTTCACCTTTTTCAGCTTCATTTGCAGCTGTATTAAGTGTTTCAAGCGCAAGATCGATTTTATCTTGATTCTTAAATTTTCTTGCTTGATCAAAATAAGGCTGTATATCTGTTTTTTGTATTTGATCTTGTGAGAATAGGGCAGTGGTAGTCGCCAAAATTACAATGGGGACTAGTAAAATTTTAAGTGCTTTATTTAAAAATAAAATCTTCAAATATAATTTTTAGTACTAATAAAATTAATTAAATCTATGATTCTGCTGCTATATCCAGTTTCATTATCGTACCAGCCAATAATTTTAACCATTTTACCTATTACGGAAGTCATCAAAGAATCAAACGTACAAGAATAGCAACTATTGTTTATATCAATAGAAACTATTGGATCACTGGTATAGTGAACTATATTTTTAAACTGATTTTTTGACGCTTTCTCAAATGTAGAGTTTATTTCTTCAATACTTGTAGCACGTTTTACATTCAAGGTAATATCGGTCAACGAGCCATTAGGTACTGGTACTCTAATACCGCAACCCCCAATAGTATCTGCCAACTCTGGGAATATTTTGGTCAATGCTTTTGCTGCACCAGTGGTTGTTGGTACTATAGATTGTGATGCCGCGCGAGCCCTTCTTAGATCTCTATGTGGTTGATCATGTAAACTTTGGTCTGTTGTGTAAGAATGTATAGTTGTAATATAAGCTTGCTCAATACCACATAAATCATTGATAATTTTTATCATGGGCGCAGCATTGTTCGTAGTACAAGAGGCATTAGATATAATATCATCAGATTTTGACAATGTGTTTTCATTAATACCAAAGACAATCATTTTAATATCATCTTCGGTTGGTGGTACTGATAAAATAACTTTTTTAGCACCATTTTTAATATGAAAAGATAATGTTTCTCTGTCTTTAAATTTACCGGTACATTCTACGACTATGTCTACCGCTGCAAATGACCAATTTATTTTAGAAGGATGAGATTCGTTATGTAAAGCAATAGCGCTACCATTAACAATGATATGCTTTTCATCATGCGATATGTCAAGAGGTGAGGTACCATGAATACTATCGTATTTTAATAAATGCGAAAGAGTACGGGTGTCTGCCAAATCGTTAATGGCAACCACATTTAAATTCTCATGTGCTTGCATAAGGCGAAATAGGGTTCTACCTATTCTTCCAAAACCATTAATGCCTATGTTCAGTTTATGCATTGGTTACCGATAGATGTGTTTAGTTAATACAAATAGTTCTATTTGATTAGAACTAGCAATTTGGCTTAGATTAGTTTCTAAGCAAATTAAGTAGTACGCTCTTGTAGATTTATAGAATATGCTTGTGTGCTTTGTAAGAAGATCTAACTAAGGCACCACTTTCAACATGTCTAAATCCCATTTCAAGACCTATATCTTCATATTTTTTAAACTGCTCAGGTGTAATAAATTCCTTAACAGGAAGGTGTTTTTTCGAGGGCTGTAAGTACTGACCGATAGTAACAACATCTACATCTGCATTACGCAAATCTGCCAAAGTGGTAATAACTTCATCTTCATGTTCACCAAGACCAAGCATAATACCAGATTTAGTTCTATTGATGCCTTGCTTTTTTAGGTAGTTAAGCGCTTCAAGACTACGTTCATATTTTGCTTGTATACGTACTTCTCTAGTAAGCCTTTTAACAGTTTCCATATTATGTGAAACAACTTCTGGAGAAACGGCAATAATTCTATCTAAATGCTTTTCTATACCTTGAAAATCAGGTATTAAAGTTTCTAAAGTTGTAGTAGGGTTCATTCTGCGTATCGCCTTCACTGTTTCAGCCCAAATGATAGAGCCCATGTCTTTAAGGTCATCTCTATCAACAGATGTAATTACAGCGTGCTTAATACTCATGATCTTTATAGATCTTGCAACCTTCTCAGGTTCTGCCCAATCTACATTTTCAGGTCTACCGGTTTTAACACCGCAGAATCCGCATGATCTGGTACAAACATTACCTAGGATCATAAAAGTTGCGGTACCTTCACCCCAGCATTCACCCATGTTAGGGCAGCTACCACTAGTGCAAATAGTGTGTAGGTCATACTTATCCACTAAACCTCTAAGCTGCGTGTATTTCTTACCCGTAGGTAATTTTACTCTAAGCCATTTCGGTTTACCTTTTGGTGGGGCAACATTTTCTTTTAAAACTGTAGACATGCTCTAAATTTTATACAAATATACGAACTAAAAAAGTGAGGGTAATGCAGAATTACGTGTTACACAAATGAGTTCTAAATTATGAGAAATTTCTAATTGAATTATATTTTATTTTCTGTCCTTGATAATTTCAGAAAGTAATTTTTTAGCCCTTAGAAGTTTTACTTTGACACTGTTTATAGGCTCGTTCAAGTGAGCGGCAATATCAGCATAACTTAGCTCATTAAAATACCTAAGATTGATAACGGCTTGGTAATGAGGTTTCAGTTTTTTAATATCTCTAAGTAAATCGGCTAAATTTTGTTCTTGAATCAATTGGTCTTCCATAGAAGGTGAAACATCTAAGGCGCTCGTTATTACTTCAGAATTACTTCTAGAATCTAATAAGCTCTTTTTTCGCTTTCTAACTAAATCGATATGTATGTTTTTAGAAATAGCAATTAACCAAGTTTTAAAAACGTACGACTCGTTATAAGTCTTTATCTTATCAAAAGCTTTAGAAAAAGTTTGAATGGTAATGTCCTCAGAATCATTCTCATTTTCGGTACGCTTTAATTGAAAGCCGTAAACATCGTTCCAAAACATGTCTAATAAGCGACTAAAAGCAATTTGCTTGCCTTCTTTCGCTTTGCGTATTGTTTCTTCTAAAGTGTCTGTTTTATTCAAAAACTGATTTTGGTATGCGTAATGTTAAGATAAGGAATTTTGATTACTCGGTAATCATATCCTTTTTGCAATCTTGTTCACTTGGCATTTTGCCACACATACCACAAGCTTGTCCGTCTTGATTCAAAAAAGGACTTTGACTTGCGCAAGTTCCTGCAAATTCTCCATCTTTTTTAGACCATATTTTAATTGCGATACCCGCAAATGCCAATGCTAACAACCCAATGGTTAATAATACTAGTTTCATGTGCTAAATTTTAAACAAAGATAAAAAATAAAGCCCCAAAAATGGGGCTTTAAGAATACTTTATATGTGTTAGGCTTAGTAAGCTATATTCGCTACTATATTTTCTACACTAGGTGCATGATTACCACCTTTTTGCTCAATTGTAATATAACCAACCGCATTTTCTGCATATGGTAATGCCAATAATTTTTGTTGGTCACCGGCTTCTTCGATAATACCAAGGTTTATCATTTTGCCATTTACTTCAGCCCACATTTGAAAACATTGACTTTCAGGTATATGAGGTAGCTTGCTAACGTTAATATAAGATAACTTCTTAACAGGGTTTATGTAAGCAACAGCTTTTAAGTCTTTTGCTTTCTGATTTCCTTTAACGTTATATTTTTTAGTTTGAGGATTGTTTAGAACGATAAACTGGTTACGTACATCTTCTAACTGTTCTTTCATGTTTTCTTCAAGCAATTTTATCTTATTGCTAACAACACTGTTCTCTTCTTGTAAACTCAGGTTTTGATTCCAGAAAAAGGTAGAGATGCCAATAAATAGTATAGCTGTAATACTGGCGGCAATAGCATAACTGTAAAATCTTTTTCTACCCTTATGCTCAGCTTTTATTCTTGAGTTAATTTTATCTTTTAAGCCTTGTGGAGCTTCAATAGCGTGAAGCTTAGCGAAAATTTCAAGATTATCCTGTAATTCGCTGTATGTTTCCCTCACCTCTGGGTACATAGCAATATAACGCTCTACCTGTAGGCTTTCCAACTCGGTAGTTGTTCCCAGTAGATACTTTTCTAGTAAATCAGAATCAAGGAAAATTCTTATTTTGTCTTTCATAATACGAAATTTAATAACATAGCAACTACGGCAGGACCATAGATTTTGCCTAATTCGCGTAATCCAATTTTAAGTCTAGATTTAATAGTTCCTAAAGGAATATCCAACTCATCACTTGCTTCTTGTTGGGTCATACCTTGAAAGAAAAGAGCTTCTAAAACAATTTGATATTTATCTTCAATTTTGTCTAGATGTTCTCTTACATCCATTAACTCAGGTCTTGTACTTTCTACGCCTAAAGTATATACGTCAGAAACGTCTATTTGGATTTCTTTATCAGATTTTGTGTTGACACTTCTCAATTTGTCAATAGCGGTGTTTCGCGTAATTCTAAAGAGCCAGGTAAAAAGTTTTGCTTTTTTAGGATCGTATGAATCTGCTTTTTTCCAAATCTTCACAAAAGATTCTTGAACTACATCTTGGGCAAGTTCAGGATCACGCACAACCTTGTTCGCCACACCTAGTAGGGTGTCGGCGTAATTATCGTACAAGAGAGAAATCGCTTTTTCGTTTCTTTCTTGTAATAATTCAACAATATGTTTTTCTAATAGAGTGCTCATAATTTAAAAGATGTACATATTTTTTTATAATGGACATCCAAATGCTAAGATTGAACCGTATATGCTTAAACGCTAAATTATAAAATTGATTGTTAAGGATGCGTTTTATGAAAATATATATTGAATAAGTGGTCGGCTGGTAACTGCCCACTTTGTTTTGGTTGGTTTGGTTTGGTAATAACCCCTGTAATTTTTTACAGGGGTTATTTTATTAAATTAACTTCTGGACTTATCTCTATATTGAATTTCAACTTCACGGCATCAATAATATTTGCTGCTAAATCTAGAATGTCTTTACCTGTTGCATTTTCATAATTTACAAGTACTAAAGCTTGGTTCTTATGAACACCGGCGTCACCAAAGCGTTTTCCTTTAAATCCGCATTGCTCAATCAACCAACCTGCCGGAATTTTATATAAATCATTAGTTACCTTATAAAAAGGAGCATCAGGATTCTTTAAAGCAAAATCTTCGAATATTTCTTTTTCTACTATCGGGTTTTTAAAAAAGCTACCACTATTACCTAATATTTTCGGGTCAGGTAATTTTTGTTGTCTAATAGCAATAACTGCATTAGATATATCTTTAATGGTTGGGTTTACAATTGATTCTTTTTCTAATTGTCCTTCAATTGCACCGTAACCAGA
Organism: Maribacter aquivivus; assembly: GCF_900142175.1. Classification (NCBI taxonomy): domain Bacteria; kingdom Pseudomonadati; phylum Bacteroidota; class Flavobacteriia; order Flavobacteriales; family Flavobacteriaceae; genus Maribacter; species Maribacter aquivivus. The sequence continues at coordinate 52,874 of NZ_FQZX01000005.1, forward strand.
ATTTATTTTGTGATTTATTTTGGTAAATGAGAAAGTTACCGATGTGATAACGAATTGATCTTTTCCATCATTCTTAAAAAACGAATCTCGGTAACCAAATTTACATTCTTCTTTAGTTAAGGTAATTAATTGTTGGTCTTCAATTCTTATAGCTTCACAACTTACAAAGCAATCTTTTAATTCAACACCATATGCGCCAATATTTTGTATAGGTGCAGTACCTGTGTTGCCAGGTATTAAAGACATGTTTTCTAATCCTCCAAAATTATGATCAAGAGTCCACATGACCATTTCATGCCAATTCTCACCTGCCATTATCTTTACCTTCACGGTGTCTGCAGATTCTGATATAATTTTCTTTCCTTTTAAGGCTACATGAATAAACAATGCCTCAATATAATCTGACAACAACATATTACTACCACCGCCAATTATAATTTTTCTATCATAATCTTGGTTGCCTAACACATCTTGTAATTCTTCGACAGAGCTTACTTCAACAAAGAATCTTGCTGTAGCATCAATACCAAAAGTATTATAGTTTTTTAGAGAAAAGTGTTCATGTACAATCATTAGCCCTTGTAACTTTTAAGCGCCTCTTTTAATATTTGAACAGCTCTTTTTAAACTTTCTTGATCAAGAACATAGGCAATTCTTATTTGGTTTTTACCTAAACCTTCAGTGGCATAAAATCCTGCTGCAGGGGCTACCATAACAGTTTCATTATTCAAATTAAAATCTTCTAATAGCCATTGTGCAAAATGATCTGCATCTTTAATTGGTAATTCGGCAATACAATAGAATGCACCTTGAGGTCTTGCTATTTTAATTCCTTCAATTTTCTCTAACTCCGCAATGAGTAGATTCCTTCTCGCAACATATTCCGTCTTTACTTCGGCAAAATAGCTATCTGGGGTATCTAAAGCTGCCTCGCTTGCTATTTGTGCATATGTAGGTGGTGATAGTCTTGCTTGTGCAAATTTCATTGCCGTTGCAATAAATTCTTTATTCTTTGATACTAGGTAACCAATACGTGCGCCACACATGCTATATCTTTTAGAAACCGAATCAATAACAATGGCGTGTTCCTCTAAACCTTCTTCTTTTAATATTGATGCATGAGTTTTATTATCATATGTAAATTCTCTATAAACTTCATCGGCAACTAGATAAATATTGTGCTTTTTAACTAATGCAGCTAATTTTTGAATTTCTTCTTTGCTATATAAGTATCCCGTTGGGTTACCAGGGTTACATATTAAGATAGCTTTGGTTCTAGGTGTAATTAATTTTTCAAAATCTTCTATTGGAGGAAGAGCAAAATTATCTTCAATTTTTGAAACTACAGGAACAACCGTTACACCACAAGCAGTGGCAAACCCATTATAGTTGGCATAAAAAGGTTCGGGAATTATAATCTCGTCATTGGTATCTGCAATGGTATTCATTGCAAAAGACAATGCTTCAGAGCCACCAGTAGTAACGATAATATCTGTTGCACTTACGGATATATCATTTTTAAGGTAATACTTTGCAATTTTTGTTCGAAACTCCTCTGAGCCTTCAGTACGACTGTACTCCAATACATTAATGTTATTGTTTTTTACAGCGTCTAAAGCTTGTTGTGGTGTTTTTATATCTGGCTGCCCAATGTTCAAATGAATGACATTAATTCCTCTTTTTTTTGCGCTTTCGGCAAACGGAACTAACTTTCTTATGGGCGATTGAGGCATGGTAAGCCCCTTGTTTGAAACAGATGGCATATAAATTAAATTTTACACAAAAGTGATAAATGATTATGGTACTTACAAAGTAATTAGGCTTTTATTTGGTTTTGCCTATCGTGTTAAAATTAGGTGTCGTATCAAATTATTATGTATATTAAAAGGAGTTAACTAATTCATACAGATTATGTTACGAAAATACACCGTTCTTTTGTTTGTTTTGTTATGTTGTTTTTATTTTTCAGGAATAGCACAAACGTATCAATTACCTGCTGGTAAGAAATTTCATAAAGTCAAGTTTGAACTCATTAATAACCTGATGGTCATACCTATTGATGTTAATGGTACGGAGTTGTCTTTTGTATTAGATTCTGGCGTTGGTACACCCATATTGTTCAATTTGGCTGATCAAGATTCTATTCAGTTAAATAACGTGACTGAAATTACAATTAATGGATTAGGAGAAGGAGACCCTATTAACGCATTAAAATCAACCGGAAATTTTGTTCAGTTAGGCAATGTTAAGAACGTCTCACAAAACATTTATGTTGTAATGGATGCCGGTATAAATTTTTCACCAAGTTTAGGTGTGCCTATACATGGTATAATAGGTTACGATTTGTTTCGCGATTTTGTTGTTGACATTAATTACACAAAGCAAACCATTAAATTTCATGACCCAGAGTTATATAAATATAAAAAGTCTAGAAATACTAGGATTGTAGATATGTCGGTTATCAGAAAGAAGGCATATTTAGATGCATTTGTCATGATAAGTAAGAATGAGGAAATACCAGTGAAAATGTTATTGGATACTGGTAGTAGCGATGCGGTTTGGTTATTTGAAGATGAGAGAATTCAATTGCCCGAAAAGCATTATCAAGATTTTTTAGGCAAAGGACTTGCTGGTGATATTTTTGGGAAGAGAACAAAAATAAGTCATTTAAAGATTGCAGATTTTATACTGAGTGATGCTAAAGCTGCTTTCCCTGATATGGAGACGTTTACAACAATTTCAGATTTTGGAGGTAGAAATGGAAGCTTGGGCGGTGAGGTTATAAAACGTTTTAATGTTGTATTCGATTATAGAAATGAAAAATTGATAATGACCAAAAATGCCAATTTCGGTAAGCTCTTTCAATATAATATTAGCGGAATTGATCTGCAACATGCAGGTGTGCGTTATGTGTCAGAACGAATTACCGATTCAAATGGTGTGTTAAATAGTAGTGCCAAGACCTATGGTAATGTACAAATTATACTTCAGGGCGCTACAAGGTTAAGTTTGGTGCCAGAAATAATTGTTTCGGGAATACGTCAAGGGAGTCCCGCACATTCAGCAGGCTTACGAGAAGGTGATATTATTTTGGCAGTTAATGGCAAACGCATACACAGGTACAAACTGCAAGAGATTATGCATATGCTTAATTTTAAAAAAGACAAGAAGATAAAGGTATTGGTAGAGCGTTATGATAATGATCTGCTTTTTAGTTTTGTTCTAAAACCTTTGTTTGATGAACAATAGCGCATAAAAAAAAGCCCAACTTCTCAGTTGGGCTTTTAATTTTCTAAAAAGTTCTTTTATTTGGTACCAGTAGTAGCTTGAACTTCTCCTTTGATTTTTAAAACCTTGGTAGGAGTGTCAGCGTTAGAGATAACCGTAATTGCTTTACGGATAGGACCAACTCTATTGGTATCATATTTCACTTGAATCTCACCTGTTTTACCTGGTAAAATTGGATCTTCTGGTTTTTTTGGAATTGTACAACCACAACTAGAACTTACTTTGCTCACAATAAGCGGCGCAGTTCCTGTGTTTGTAAATTCAAAAACTCTTACTCCGTCAGATCCTTTAGCGATTTCGCCGTAATCAACGGTTTCAGATTTAAACTCTATTTTGGCAGCAGCATCTTGTGCTGTTAAGCTAAATCCTAGTAAGCCTACAAATAATACAAGTACTATTTTTTTCATCATTTCTAATTTTGGGTGGATGTCAAAATTAAATCTTTTCAGATCAACCTCAAAATCCTTTTGTTATACTCTAACGTTACTTATTTTTGTTTCGTATTTATCTTTGGGTAAAATTCAGCTGAAATGACCGTTAGAATGTCAATTCGGCTTTATTTTTAATAGCCCATTTTATTATTATTCAAAAACTGTTCCAAAAAATGGAAATTCCTTCAAAATATAATCCGCAGTCCACAGAATCTCATTGGTATGATTACTGGATGAAAAACGGTTACTTTCATTCTGTACCAGATGACAGAGAACCTTATAGTATTGTAATACCACCACCAAACGTAACTGGTATATTGCACATGGGGCACATGCTGAACAATACAATACAAGATGTATTGATCAGAAGAGCCCGTCTTTTAGGCAAAAATGCATGTTGGGTACCTGGTACAGATCATGCCTCTATTGCTACAGAAGCGAAAGTTGTAGCTAAATTAAAAGAACAAGGCATCAATAAAAACGATCTTACAAGAGATGAGTTTTTAAAACATGCTTGGGATTGGACCAATGAATATGGCGGAATCATTCTAGAGCAGTTGAAAAAATTGGGTTGTTCTTGCGATTGGGACCGTACTGCGTTCACCATGGATCAAGAGCGCTATGATAGTGTCATTAAGGTGTTTATAAATCTTTATAACAAAGGCTTAATCTACCGTGGGTATAGAATGGTTAATTGGGATCCAGAAGCACAAACAACCTTGTCAGATGAAGAGGTTATCTATGAAGAAAAACAAGGTCTTTTATACTATTTGTCATATGCTATTGAGGGTTCTGACGAAAAGGTAACGATTGCAACTACAAGACCAGAAACAATATTAGGTGATACTGCTATATGTATTAACCCGAACGATGAACGATTTACACATCTAAAAGGTAAAAAGGTAATTGTTCCTATTTGTAATAGAGTAATACCAATAATTGAAGATGAGTATGTTGATATTGAATTTGGTACAGGATGTTTAAAAGTAACGCCTGCACATGATATAAACGATAAAGCACTTGGTGAAAAACACAATTTAGAAACTATCGATATTTTCAATGATGATGCGAGCTTAAATAGTTTTGGTTTGCATTATGAGGGTAAAGATCGTTTTGTTGTTAGAAAAGAAATCTCTAAAGAATTAGAAGGTTTAGGTGTTCTTGTTAAGACCGAGACCCATATTAACAAAGTAGGTACTTCAGAAAGAACCAAGGCTGTTATTGAACCGAAATTGTCTGATCAGTGGTTTCTGAAAATGGAAGATTTGGCAAAACCGGCTTTAGAAGCAGTGATGGAGAGTGGTGATGTTAAGCTGCATCCAAAGAAATTTGAAAACACATACCGTCATTGGATGGAGAATGTGCGCGATTGGAATATTTCTCGACAATTATGGTGGGGACAACAAATACCTGCTTTTTATTTTGGAGATGGACAAGAAGATTTCGTTGTAGCGGCGAATCTCAAAGACGCATTAAAACTTGCTAAAGAGAAATCTGGAAATTCAAACTTACAAGAAAGTGATCTAAGACAAGATGCAGATGTGTTAGATACATGGTTTTCATCATGGTTATGGCCAATGAGTGTATTTGGTGGTATAATGGAGCCAGATAATGAAGAGATAAACTATTACTACCCAACAAATGATTTAGTTACTGGTCCGGATATTTTGTTTTTCTGGGTAGCTAGAATGATTGTTGCCGGATATGAATTTAGAGGCGAGAAACCTTTTGAAAATGTTTATTTCACCGGATTGGTTAGAGACAAGCAACGTAGAAAAATGTCTAAGTCGTTAGGTAATTCACCTGATGCTTTAAAGTTAATAGAAGATTACGGTGCAGATGGAGTTCGTGTTGGAATGCTAATGTCTGCCGCTGCAGGTAATGATTTAATGTTCGATGAAGATCTTTGTCAGCAAGGAAAGAACTTTGCCAATAAAATTTGGAATGGTTTCCGTTTGATAAAAGGATGGGAAATTGCAGATATTCCACAACCTGAAGCATCAAAACTTGGTTTGGAATGGTATGAGTCTAAATTGAATAAAACGTTATTAGAAATTGAAGATCACTTCAGTAAATTTAGAATTTCAGATGCGTTGATGTCTATTTACAAATTGGTTTGGGATGATTACAGTTCTTCATTATTAGAGATAATTAAACCAGCGTACCAACAACCAATAGACAAAACAACATTTGACAAGGTAATTCAATTGTTTGAACAGAACTTGAAACTGTTGCACCCATTTATGCCATTTTTAACAGAAGAAGTTTGGCAGCATATTGCAAAAAGAGACAAGAGCGAGGCATTGGTGATATCAAAATGGCCAACAGTAGGTAAGATTGATGAAGAACTTATAGCGCAATTTGATTTTGCTGCTGAGGTTATAGCAGGTGTAAGAACCATCAGAAAAAACAAGAATATTCCAATGAAAGAGTCGTTGGAATTATCAGTTCTAAATTCTGAAGAAGCAAGCAACCGTTGGGATGTTGTTATTTCTAAACTGACCAACATTTCAGAAATCAGTTATTTAGACGAGCAGCTAGAAGGTGCGCTAACGTTTCGTGTAAAAAGTAACGAATACTTTGTGCCTATGGAAGGTGCTATTGATGTAGAAGCTGAAATCATAAAAATAAAAGAAGAGCTGAAGTATACCAAAGGCTTCTTAATATCTGTTCAAAAGAAACTTTCTAATGAACGTTTTGTTAGTAATGCACCTGAAAAGGTAATTGCTATTGAACGCCAAAAATTGGCAGATGCTGAAGCTAAAATTGAAACTTTAGAGAAAAGTTTAGCTAGTTTAGGCTAACATTTCACTCTATAAAGTACGAAAGCCTCATTCCTATGTTATTAGGAGTGAGGCTTTTTCTATTGTTAAAAGTGTTTATGTAATCATGTTGTTTTCGTATTTTTAAATAGAACAAAAGAGCTATAAAAATGAAACCACTAAAGAAAGAAGATATCAAGCAAGAGGTATTTGACCTATATGATGCTTATGCCCATAATAAATTAGAACGTAGAGACTTTGTTCAGAAACTATCGGTATATGCCGTTGGTGGTCTCACAGTGCCTTCTTTAATGAGTTTTTTAATGCCTGATTATAAAAATACTTTTTTAGTGGCTAAAGACAATCCAGATTTAGATTCGGGTTTTATTACTTATGAATCTTCTAAAGGTGGCGGCGAAATAAAGGCATTACTTTCCAAGCCAAAATCTACAAAAGGTAAATTACCAGGCATTGTTGTGGTTCATGAAAATAGAGGCTTGAATCCGTATGTAGAAGATACAGCTAGAAGGGCAGCTTTGGCAGGTTTTATAACTATTGCACCAGATGCTTTGAGTCCGTTAGGTGGTTACCCAGGTAATGACGATGAAGGTCGTGCAATGCAGAAAACGCGAGATAGAGATGAAATGTTAGAAGATTTTATAGCAGCATTTGAATATTTAAAAAAACATGAAAGTTGTAGCGGTAAAGTAGGGGTTGTAGGTTTTTGTTTTGGAGGATGGATATCTAACATGATGGCAGTGAAAGTACCAGATTTGGCAGCTGCTGTTCCTTTTTATGGTGGTCAGCCAACAGAGGGCATAGAAGATATTAATGCACCTTTAATGTTGCAGTATGCGGGTTTAGACGAACGTGTAAACGCCGGATGGCCAGCTTATGAAAAGGCGTTGAATGAATTAGGTAAAGAGAATGTTGCCTATTTCTACCCAGAGGTAAACCATGGCTTTCATAATACATCTACACCAAGATATGATGAGCCTGCAGCGGAACTGGCTTGGTCACGTACTATTGGGTTTTTCAATGAGAAACTGGTGTAAATTACTGGTTATAAGTGTTTTTAATTGCGTGAAAGCTGATTGTTGTTCTGATTTTGAGCTAGTAATCAATTGATTTGAGTTAAGCATACAGAGGTAATCCCTTTAATTTTGTCATATAAACAATCTAAAAAAAAAAACACATTATGAGAAGTCTATTATGGTTAGTCGCAGTTATTTGTATAATTATATGGTTATTGGGAATGTTAGGTATTGTTCCTGGTCTTGCAACCGGTAGTTTAGTACACATTCTATTGGTGATTGCAGTTATTGTTATTCTTTACAATATCATATCAGGTAAGAAAGTCTTGTAAGTCAGGTTTAATAAACCATACATTAAAAAATATATGAACCCTTGATTAATTTTAAGGGTTTTTTTATGCTTTAATGTTATCTTTAATACTATGATTAGACCTTATGTACTTGCCGAAACCAACTGGGAGCATTTAAAAGATGAGCAAATAGAATTGGCAGTTCTGCCGTGGGGTGCTACAGAGGCGCATAATTATCATTTACCATATGGTACAGATAATTATCAGGCGCAAAGTATGGTTGAATCAGCTGCTAAAATCGCATGGGACAAAGGTAAGAAGGTGATAGTTTTGCCAACAATTCCTTATGGTGTAAACACAGGTCAGAGTGATATTTATTTAGATATGAATCTAAATCCGTCAACGCAATTGGCTATTCTTAAAGATTTGGTAACGGTGTTAAATAGACAAGGCATTAAAAAACTGTTGCTTTTTAATGGTCATGGGGGTAATAATTTTAAACCTATTGTTAGAGAGTTAGGCTTGTTGTTTCCTGATATGTTTATAAGCTTTTGCTTTTTTCCGCCAATGCTAGATAAATCTAAATATTTTCAAGAAGAAGGTGATCATGCAGATGAAATGGAAACAAGCTTGATGCTTTATTTAAGACCCGATTTGGTTCAGCCAAAAGAGAAGTGGGGTAGTGGTAGTGCTAAGTCATTTAAAATTGAAGCATTTAATGAAGGTTGGGCTTGGGCAGAAAGACAATGGTCTAAAGTAAGTAGTGATACAGGTATTGGTAATCCGGAGTTTGCTACTGCAGAAAAAGGAGAACGTTTTTTTAATGACGTTTGCCAAAAACTAAATGATTTGTTTTGTTCCCTTTGCGACGCCGACTTAAAAGATTTATATCATTAATTTTTAATGGCTACTAATTTATTTGAAGATGATGCTAGAGTGGCTTTTCTTCTTAGATTAATATCTAAATCAATTTTTAATGATATTAAAGCACTTAAAATAATGATGTTTTTAAAAATATACTGCCCTGCTAAGGTGAACACCAATTCGCCTTTGCCAAAAATTTCTTCAGGTAATAAGAATAGTGGACTAAATGTGAATAGTATATGAATTATAGCGATACCGATAAATAATCTAGGTTTCCAGTTTGCTATAAGAAAGATGCCTATCAAAGTTTCTCCTATAGCTAATGAAACCAAGCCTATCTGCGAGGGTAAAATTCCTAAAGTTAAAATACTAATTGTATCAGTGGCTAAATCTTCTGCCGGACTCAAGTGTGGAATAAATTTTATAAAGCCGAAAATTAGATACACAACACCGATAGAAATACGAAGAATATTGGTCTTTAACTTTTCTAATCTTTTCATCGAATGTTGGTCAATTGTTTACTAATTATTTTAAACCATATAGATACGACGTCAACTAATGTTTAGATAATCGATAATTATCATTTTAGTTCTTTGGCGACTAAATCAATATAAGATTGCATCGCTTTTTTCTTGCTCATGTTCTTTGCTTGAAACAATGCATTTGCTTTGAAAGCATTAATCAACGGAGTTTTACTACCGGGATTGTCAAAATTTGCATTGGCTATTTTGTAATAAGCATACAATTTCAAAAGTATATCTGCTGGGACCGGTTCGGTAAAGTTATTGACCAAAGCAACGGTTTCCTCAAATTCAATACGTAATTTCTTCATTTTCATTTGGGTCAACAAAAGTAGCTATACAAGTCTCTGCACCTTTAACCTTCTGGTTTAGCTTTACATTAATCTGGCAATCTAAGGGTAAAAATAAATCAACTCTAGAACCAAATTTTATAAACCCTGCGTCATCACCTTGTTGTACACTTTCCCCTTTTTCTGCGTAATTAACAATACGTCTAGCTAATGCGCCTGCTATTTGTCGATATAAAATTTCGCCAAATTTTGGAGTCTTTATAACTACAGTAGTTCTTTCGTTCTCTTCACTTGATTTAGGGTGCCATGCAACTAGGAATTTACCAGGGTGATATTTAGAAAAAATAATGCTACCACTAGCAGGGTATCTTGTTACGTGAACATTTACAGGAGACATAAAAATAGAAACTTGTCTTCTCTTTTCTTTAAAAAATTCTTTTTCAAAAACTTCTTCAATAACAACGACCTTGCCATCTACAGGAGACAGAATTTCGTTGAAATCTTTTGCAGTCACTCTTTTAGGGTTTCTAAAAAACTGAAGTATGATTATCAATAGTATTAAACCCAGTAATTGAATGGTCAGTTTTAACCAAGGTATATCAATGAAGAAATGAGCTAAGAGTACGCTGATTCCTACTAAACAAAAAGAAAACAATATTATTTTTTGTCCCTCTTTATGAAACATAACTAAATATATTTAAGGTTAAATATGCAAATGGAGCTGCAAAGACTAAACTATCTAAGCGATCTAACATGCCACCATGGCCTGGTAATATAGCGCCACTGTCTTTAACACCAGCTGCTCTTTTTAATTTCGACTCTATTAAATCGCCCAAGCTACCGGCAACAACAATAACAGTTGCAAGTATCATCCATTGAATTGGGCTAATTAAAGCTTCAAAGGTGGCCATTAAATATGCGGCTATTAGTGCAAATATAAAGCCTCCTAAGGTACCTTCAATGGTTTTCTTAGGAGAAACTGAAGGAAATAATTTTGTTCTACCTATGCTCTTACCTACTAAGTAAGCAAATGAATCATTTACCCATATTAGAATAAAGATACCCATGATTAACAATTTGGCAAATGCGTCGTTCTTATAAGGTATCATTGTTAGAAAGATGCATCCTCCTCCGATATAAAATAGACCAACTATAAACTTCATTGGCGTATTGAATTTTATTGGTTTTTTAGTGAAAAGGTTAATCAGAAGGTATATATCAACTACTATGGTAATCACCATTAAAATATTGATAATTTGTTGGTCTTTTACCAAATAAATAAAAGCCCACCATAGCGCCAAATACGCAGCAAAAATGTGATAGCCTTTTAAGTGTACCAATTTTTTATACTCGTATAAACAAGCCAAACCAAAAGTCATGAATAAAAAATCGAAAGCATCAGAACTTAAAAAGACTGCTGACAATAATAATATAATGTAGACAGCCCCCGTTAGTGACCTTCTTAAAATTTCTTTCATACTATAAATCTTCCAGAAGTAAAAGATAAAGATTTTTAGTACTACTACCATATGTTAGAAAATCATCTGAATTTTCTGCGGTAGCTTTAAAATGTTTTAATGTAGTGATATTGGCCGGTATTTTTTGACCATATTTTTTCTTAATGGTCTTTAGACCTTCTCCTATAGATTCTACCAGTTGACTGGTTGTAGCGAAAACTACAACATTACTAGGTAGCTCATTTACTTTTTTCTCATGTAGTTGATTAGAGCATACAAGAATACTTCCATTTTGAGCAATAAGATGCTCGCAAGTGGTAAAAAAAACTTCACTATCACGAGATTTATCTGTAAAAGTGATAGGCTCTTTTGAAAATTTTTGGGCTAGCCTTTCATTGAGAACAAAGAAAGGCTCACTCTCCCAATTATTTTCTGTAACAATATTTTGAATCGCTCTTGAAACTTCTACATCAGAATCGCAATATATAAACTTACCGCCATTTTGCTTAAAATGGATAGTAAATTTTTCATCAACAGGAATATTTAAATCTGGCATGTGGTCGCCACGCGTTTCCGCAGTTTCTTTCGAAACTTTCTTCTTACCACCACCAAATAAAATATCTAAAAACCCCATTTACGTTGTTGAAATAATTGCTAAACTAAAGTACTGCAATTTTATTTATTCTCTGTAATTTCTTCCTCTTCCGTTTTAGAATCTGTACCAGAGTCTGAATCTTTTAACTTTTCAAGATTTTTTTTATTTTCTAAGGCTAGGATATCTTTTTCAAAATTTCTTACACCAAATATTTTTTCTAAATCTTCTTTAAAGATAACTTCTTTCTCTAATAATCGTTCGGCCAAGGTCGTTAATTTGTCCTTATTGTCTGTAAGTACTTTAATAGCTCTTTGGTACTGCTCTTCTATTATTTTAGATATTTCAGCATCAATTTTTCTAGCGGTATCTTCACTGTAAGGTTTTGAAAAACCATAAGAATCTTGCCCAGCAGAATCATAATAAGTGATATTTCCTATTTCATCATTAAGACCATAAATAGTTACCATAGCTCTAGCTTGTTTAGTAACTTTTTCTAAATCACTTAATGCACCAGTAGATATTTTATTGAAAATAACTTTCTCTGCAGCTCTACCACCCATTGTTGCACACATTTCGTCCAACATTTGTTCTGGTCTAACTATTAAACGCTCTTCTGGTAAATACCATGCAGCACCTAAAGACTGTCCTCTTGGTACTATGGTCACCTTCACTAAAGGAGCAGCATGTTCAAGCATCCAACTAGTAGTTGCATGACCTGCTTCATGGTAAGCAATAGTTTCTTTCTCACCAGGTGTAATTATCTTATTTTTCTTTTCAAGGCCGCCAACTATTCTATCTACAGCATCTAAGAAATCTTGTTTAGAAACAGCCTTCTTCTCTTTTCTAGCGGCAATTAATGCAGCTTCATTACAAACATTGGCTATATCTGCACCAGAGAAACCAGGAGTTTGTCTTGCTAAAAATTCAGTATCTAAAGTTTCTGATGTTTTAATAGGTCTAAGGTGAACTTCAAATATTTCTTTACGTTCACGAATGTCTGGAAGATCAACATAAATTTGTCTATCAAATCTACCTGCACGCATTAATGCTTTATCCAATACATCTGCACGGTTGGTTGCTGCCAATACAATAACGTTTGTGTTGGTACCAAAACCATCCATCTCAGTTAATAATTGGTTCAATGTATTTTCACGCTCATCGTTAGAACCGGTAAAATTATTTTTACCTCTAGCTCTACCAATAGCATCAATCTCATCAATGAAGATAATTGCTGGCGATTTGTCTTTTGCTTGTTTGAAAAGGTCACGTACTCTAGAAGCACCAACACCTACGAACATTTCAACGAAATCTGAACCTGAAAGAGAAAAGAAAGGCACTTTAGCTTCACCTGCAACGGCTTTTGCTAAAAGGGTTTTACCTGTTCCTGGAGGGCCTACTAATAAGGCACCTTTAGGAATTTTACCACCTAATGAGGTGTATTTGTCTGGGTTTCTTAAGAAATCTACAATCTCTTCAACCTCTTCTTTTGCACCTTCTAAACCAGCAACATCTTTAAAAGATGTTCTAGTATCTGTTTTTTCATCAAATAATTTGGCTTTAGATTTACCTATATTAAATATTTGACCGCCAGCGCCGCCGCCGCCGCCGCCAGACATTCTACGCATTAAATATATCCATATACCAATGATTAGTACAAAAGGTAATAAGGATAGCAAGAAATCTAAAATGGCTGTAGATTCTTTACCAAATTCAATAATAGTATCTAAATTATTTTCTTTTTTGATTTCAGTTATTTCATTTTGAAATATTTGAAGATCACCATAGTCTAAAGTATACTGTGGTAAATTGCCTGAAGATGGAAGAAATGATTTTTCATTTAGATCTTTATGTACATCTTTAGCAATAGCTTCATCTTTTAAAAAGACCTTTGCTTGATTTGTATTCGTAATAATTAGAATCTTCTTTACATCACCATTTCTTAAGTACTGTTGTAATTCTGAAGTAGTCGTTTTATTGGTACTAGCTAAATCATCACTATTGAATAATTGAAATCCAATTAGTAAGACTGCTACTAATCCATAAATCCACCAAGAGCTAAATTTTGGTTTTTTCGGATTTGTTTTGTTTTCTTTTGCCATTTTAATTTTTTATTAGTTTACGCTACTTTCTATGGTTGTGAATTTTGCATCTCCCCATAAACCTTCTATATCATAGAATTCTCGTACTTGCTTTTGGAATACATGAACTACGACATTAACATAGTCCATTAATACCCACTCGGCATTGTCTTCGCCTTCTACGTGCCAAGGTTTATCTTGAATCGCTTTACTTACTGTTTTTTGGATAGAACCTACAATAGCATTTACATGCGTATTTGAAGTACCGTTACAAACTATGAAGTAATCGCAAACGGTATTCTCAATTTCTCTTAAATCTAATAGGTTAATGTTATGACCTTTTACTTCGTCAATTCCCTGAATTATTAATGCAATTAACTCATCTTGGCTAGTTTTACTTTCCTGCATTCAAAAATTTTAGTTTTTACAAAGTTATTATTTTTTTGTTCTTTTATGACTAGTTTTTAACAATAGATTATAGATTCACAATAAGAACAGTAAATGCAAATAATCAAACTTGATGCCACGCAATCTACAAACACCTATTTAAAGGAGTTGTCATTTGAAAAAGAATTGGAAGATTTTACTATAATTACAACTAAAGATCAAACTTCTGGTAGGGGTCAAATGAATGCAAAATGGGAGTCTGAGCCAGGTAAAAACCTAGCGTTCAGTGTATTGAAAAATAATATAGGTGTGCCTATTAAAGAGGTTTTTTTGGTAAGTGTTTGTGTGTCTCTAGCGATAATAGATGGTTTAAAACGTTTAGGAATACCTGATTTGAGTATAAAATGGCCTAACGACATTCTGTCAGGTAATAATAAAATAGGAGGCATTCTTATCGAAAATATTTTATCTGGCTCTAAAATAAAACGAAGTATAGTTGGTTTTGGCTTAAATGTGAATCAAGAAGTGTTTGAAAAAGCTCCGAATGCGTCTTCATTAAAAAATATTGTGGGTACTGTATTTGATCTTGATTCGGTATTTTATTCTTTAATAGAACAATTGCATAGCTATTTAAATAAGCCAATACAATCTTTAGAGAATGAATTGTACGCTCAATATCATTCTCAATTATTTAAAATAGGGGAGAGAAGTACTTTTAGGAACCAGAATGATACACTATTTACAGGAACAATAGAAAAAGTCTCTATCAGTGGTAAGCTTATAGTGAAACATGAAAATGGTGATTATGAGGAGTATGGGTTAAAAGAAATACAGCTTTTGTATTAAACAGCACCCAAATTGGTTGATAACGTATTTATAAAATTAGTGATAGGTTTTTTTATCATCATCGCCATCATAGCATTGAATTCACCTTTAAAACTTAAAACAACCTCACTTTTGCCGCTTTCTATTTCTATAATATCTGCAGTTAAGGTGAAAGGTAGTTTTTCACTAGCAGCACCTAAAACAATTTGGCTAAAAGGTGTCTGTTCTTTTTTCTCCAAAACAATTTCTGGCATTCCTTTTAAAGCAAAAAGAAATCTATTCTCGTTCAAAACTTCAAATTTGTCAATATTCTCTGGCATTAACTGTCTAAAATTAGGCAGGTCATTCAAAAAGTTGAAAGTATCTTCTGTACTTTTAGATACTTGTGTCTTTGGTGTTTCTATTAACATAACTATTTATTTGTCCATTTTGAAGGGTCTTTCCTCCATTCCATTAATGTAATTAACTGCTCTTCTTTAACGTAACCTGTATCAGATGCTTGTTCAATAAGATATTCGTAGCTACTTAAAGTGTGCAGCTCTGTATTTTTTTCTTTAAAGTTGTTTGCGGCGGTTTCAAAACCGTAAGTAAAAACGGCTAACATACCTTTTACTTTCGCATCAATAGCTCTTAAAGCATCTACAGCGTTTAAACTACTTTTACCAGTACTAATCAAATCTTCTATAACCACAACTGTTTGGTGTGCTTCTAAATGACCCTCTATCTGGTTTTGACGACCATGAGATTTAGGTTCAGGCCTTACATAAACGAAAGGTAAATTAAGTTTATCGGCTACTAGAGCTCCTATTCCTATTGCTCCTGTAGCAACCCCAACGATACAATCCGGCTTGCCATAAAGTTGTTCTACTTGCTTTGCCATTTCATCACGAATGTAGTTTCTGATGATAGGATAAGAGAGTAAAATTCTATTGTCGCAATATATTGGAGATTTCCAACCCGAAGCCCATGTAAAAGGATTTTCGGGTTTCAATTTTATTGCATTAATTTGCAAGAGAAGCTCTGCTGTTTTTTTTGCAGTGTTTTTGTCTAAAACCATGACGCAAATGTATAAAGTTTTTGTTAATGAATTGCCTTTGATTTTGACAAATAAACTCTCTGAAACCAGAAATGGGGAGTATTTTTCGTTAAATCAAGAATCTATTGAAGATGCAATAAGTTCATTGAGGAAAGGGAAGTTGAAAGAAGCGTTCATTTATCACCCTAACCACGATGAAATTTTAAAGAAGTTTACTAAAGAAATTCCTTTAGTCATTGCTGGTGGTGGCGTGGTTAAAAATAAGAAAGGAAAAGTACTTTTTATCTATAGAAACGATAAATGGGATTTGCCAAAAGGTAAGTTAGATAAGGGTGAGTCAATAGAAGAATGTGCCATTCGGGAAGTTGAGGAAGAAACTGGCGTAAGAAATCTTGTTATTGATAATTATATACGTACCACATATCACATTTTTAAACGTAACGGAGTCAATAAACTGAAGCAAGTATATTGGTATGCAATGAGCACCGATTTTGAAGGTAAATTAAAGCCTGAAAAAAAGGAAGGTATATTTAAGGTCAAATGGAAAGGACCAGCTAAAATCCAAAAAGCTCTTGAAAATTCTTACGTTAATATTAAAATTTTGTTTGGAGAAGATTAGGTTTTATTTTTTGATTCTATACACCGGATATTGTAAATGCGCCTTTTCATAAAGATCACTTTGTTTAAAAAGCCAGTCTAATTGCTTATACCAGTTTTCCTTGAAATCTGAATCAAGCATTTTTTTATCCTCAAACTTGGCTTTTAAAATAGAATCATTTTCTAACATCTTTAATGCGGTATCTTCAAACACATAAGGTGAGAACCCTTCTTTTTGCTGTAGTATGGTGTCAAAGAAATTCCAGTTAAAAAAGGAGTCAACTGCAGCGGGTTCTAATGTTTCTAAAAGATATCTAAAACCTGGTTGATTAGTCGGTATTATAATATCACCCGCGTGAAATTCTATAGTGCTATTTGTTGTATTTATGGTAGTATTATAATGCGGGTAGTGCCCCTCATAAGGCGATATATAAGTTTTGTAATCATTTATTTTATAAGATTCTACGGCAATTGTAGAATCTTTTTGAAGCGTGGTGTATGTAATTTTATTTAAATCTAATTTTTCAATCACATTTTGCCATTGTCTACCTAAAATATATGCTTCAGGAATTTTAACGGAATCTGATGGTGTATAATAATCTTGATAGGCAACTTCGGTTTCAATTGGCATATCTTGGTTGTACTTTAGTCTTTTTAAACCCGTAACGGCACTGATTATAGTATCTGCCTTGAAGCCTTTAAAAATATAATTAGAAACTTTGGTGGTATCAATTGTCCATGCCATGGGGTAATATTCCTCTTCGTCAAAAGATGATAAAGCGGCATCACGTAGATTTCTAATTTTACCACCATCTTTTTCAGTTATAGTAATCATTTTTTGCATCAATTCATAAGTACCCATAACACGCTTATCGTATGGTTTTAACATATGCGTCTCGACCATCATACCTACAGTATTAAATAGTGTAGTATAACCAGTAGAATATCTTGGGTGGTCTATAAATTGTTGAAATCCTTTTTCTGGGGGAGTATTGAATACATTCACGTACGGAGTAATATCCCAATTAGATTTCGCTAATGAATCTTGTAATTGTGGCATCAATGAATCATGAATATATTCACCTAATTTTCCGCCTAATTTATTATGCTGAGTAAAGAGATGGGTTAAGGTGTATTGGTAATCGGCACCATTGCTAACATGATTGTCTATAAATACATCAGGATTGATAAGATGAAATATTTCGGCAAAAGTAGCAGCGTTTTTGGTGTCGGTTTTAATGAAATCTCTATTGAGGTCATAATTTTTGGCATTACCTCTAAATCCGTATTCTAGGGGTCCGTTTTGGTTAGCTCTAGAAGTGCTATTTCTGTTTAATGCACCGCCAACGTTGTAAATAGGTATGGTAGCTATAATCGTCTCTTTCGGAGTTTCAATTTCGCTGCTTGCCAAATCGCGAAAAAGTAACATAGTAGCATCAATACCATCACTTTCACCTGGATGAATACCGTTGTTAATCAACATCATGGTATTGCTCTCGCCCAATTTTTTAAAATCAAAATCTCCCTTAGAACTATAGGTGACCACATGTAATGGTTTGCCACTATCAGTTGTGCCAATGGTTTGTATGTTTATTGTAGAGAACTCTTTTGACAGTTTAAGGTAAAAATCTATTACCTGTTCATAGGTCGCAGTTTCTGTCTTGTTCGAAGTTTCGAAAGGAGTGGGGAAATCGGTTTTGGTATCTTCAACTTTACTCTCGCATGAGAAAAATAAAAGAGCCAAAAAGAAAAGTGGTATATTTTTCATGTACAATCATTTAATGAGCTGATTAGTGCCAGTAATTGATTGTAAAAATAGGGATTACTTTATATTTTTAAGCCAGTTGAGTAATTTCTGCTATTTTATTTCTGTCGATTGGTTTTTGATTGAAAGTAATTAAATGGTGGCTTTTATTTTTAAAAAACTCCCATTGTTTATAATCACGTGGGTCTATTGATGATGTTACAATATTTATTCTAATAGTTTGGGTAATTGGAAGCTCAAGAAAGGCTTTTAGAAATTCCCATCCATCCATAATTGGCATGTTAATATCTAAAAATATTATCTGAGGTATTTGCTGGTTATTATTAAAAAAAGCTGTCATTGCATCTAATGCAATTTTACCATTGGCATAGGATTCAATAGTTTTGCATTCAACACTTGAAGCTATTAATTTACGTAAACCGAAGACCGTTATTGTGTCATCGTCAATAATAGTGATATCACTAATTTTTTTCATTAAAGAAAATTTTAAATTCTGTTCCTTTTCCAACTTTGCTCGTTACTTCTATTTTACCGTTCATAGCGTCTATTTGATTTTTTGTAAGGTATAGACCAATACCTCGCGCATCTTTATGATCGTGAAAGGTTTTGTACATTCCAAAAAGTTTTTCGCCGTATTTCTTCAAATCTATACCTAGCCCATTATCTGCAATGGTTAATATTGAATAACCTCCCTTTTTCTCTGCACTTAACGTCACAAGCGCTTCTCTATCTGGATGTTTGTATTTTACTGCGTTAGTGATGAAATTTGTTAATATGCTATCTAAATAAGCTGGTACCGATTTAATGTTGAAATTAGCCGGTATATTATTTTCAATTCTACCACTGTTAACTGAAATAAAAGGAGATAGATTATCGCATGCGTCTACTACCTTCTTATTTAAATTTATTTCTTTGATTTCTATATTTGTATTAGTATTTATTGAAACTACTTCATTTAAATTATCTAAGGTCTCTAACAAATTGTTCGAAGCTTTAGTAAGCATAGAAACAATACTTTTCTTTTCTTCTTCATCTTTTTCTGTTTCTAAAAAGTTTAATAGCATTGAAAAATTAGCTGAATGAGAACGAAGGTTATGCGAAACAATATGTGCAAAGTTTAAAAGCTTTTTATTCTGTACCGATGCAATGTTTATAATATTTCTAAGCTCTTTTTCTTTTTCTTTTAGTTTAGAAATATCTAGGCTAATACCCACAAGACCATATGCAATACCCTTATTATTTAACAATGGTATTTTAGAACTCAAAAAAGAAGTTTGTTTGCCATTAATAGTGGTTTTAACTGTTTCCTTTCCAATTACAGGTTTAAGAGTATTCATTACATTTAAGTCTTCTTCTCTAGACTTTTCTGCAGCATCATAAGGGTATAGTTCAAAATCACTTTTACCTAAAATTTCTTTTGGGTCATTAACTCCTAAATACTCACATTCTGCTTTGTTTATTAAAATTTTTCTAGATTCAGTATCTTTTATATAAACATTGACCGGTAAATTGTCAATTAATGTTCTTAATAGTTTTTCGTTATCAATAGTTTTAATATCAGCTTCTACCTGCTCGTGTATGTCTTGAAAAGTACCAATTAAACCAACTACTTTACCTTTGTTAAAGATAGGTTTACCGCCAGCCATAACCCACTTTTCTTTTCCGGTAGCGGTTATGATTTGAAGTTTTAAATTACTCCAAGATTTACCACTTTCCTGTGCTTCAAAAAGAGCCATTGATATAGCATTTCTACTATGACCTTCTTTATAATAAAAAAGAGCAGTTTCTATGTTGGGTTTAAAATCCGATGATACCTCGTGAATAGATTTTGTGGTAGAACACCAAAATAGTTGGTTGTCTTCCATATTATATTCCCACCTTCCAATTTTGGTGATTTCTGCTTGTTGTTGTAATAATAAATCTTTTTTATTGAGCTCTAGTTCATTATTAACGGCGTCAGTAATATTATTTAATTGAATAATTGCTCCTACAATATTCTCATTAGTATCATACCAAGGTGCATTGATCCATTCGAACCAAAGTTCATTGCTATTAGCATCTATGGTTTTATGAATACCCATAGGCTGAGGATTGCCTTTAAAACAATTGTCTAATACCATTTTCCATTTTTCACTTAAATTAGGAAAAACAGCAAATAAACTTCTAGAGTTAATACACTCGTCATTTTCATTAAAAATACTCGTCCACTTGTCAGATGTCTGAACAATGTTATAATTAGTGTCTACGAAAGCCGTTGGTGTAGGCAATTGTCTAATTAGGTACGAGGTATTAGATACCTGGGGAACTGTTATCATACCGATGTAATTTCTTACGAATGTAGTGGGATTGCTGTTTTTTAAAACATAATTGTTGTGAATGTTATCATTTACGTTGTAAAACAATCAATAATCTATTTATTCAATTAATTTTATTTTTTGTTGAAGTGAAACCTAAAAGTGGTTCCTTCATTTGGCTTACTCTCAACAGTTATATTTCCGTTCATAGCTTCCATTTGGTTTTTAGTAATGTATAGACCAATACCTCTAGAATCTTTATTTCTGTGAAAGGTTTTGTAAAGTCCAAATAACTGATTACCGTATTTTTCTAAATCAATACCCAAACCGTTATCTTCAACACTTAAAATAGTGTAGTTTTTGCTCTCTTCTATACTTAATATGATGATGGGTTTTTTATCAGGACTTCTATATTTAATAGAGTTGGTAATACAATTGGTTAAAATACTATTAAGATATGCAGGTAATGCCTTTACTTGAGTAGTCTCTGGTATTTCATTAATAATTTTTCCATATGTTTCTTTTAATAAGCCGGCCACGTTCTGTTCAACAACAAATAGGCTTTCATTTAAAGAAAGTAATTTTTTCTCCTCATTAATGCTAGACTTTACAGCAACAATCTCTCGAAGTCCTTTTATGGTTTCAGATAAATTATCAGAAGCGCTGAATAGCATATTCATGTATTTGTTACGCTGGTTTTTACCAGTCTCATCATTTAAAAAATTAAGTAAAAGTGAAAAATTTGTTGCATGTGTTTTTAGGTTATGAGATACCATGTGGGCAAAATTCAACAATTGCTCATTTTTCTCTCTTGCCGATGCAATGGTATTTTTTAAGTTCTTTTCTAATTTTGTTTGTGAGGTTATATTTTCAAAGGTGCATAACACACTTTTTATTCCAGAAGTACCTTCAACTAAAGTACCAGTCATCTTTATATTAATATTATGCTTTTTTTGGTTAGTGTAGGTGAACTTAACTGGTTTAAAAGAGCCATGTTCTTCTAGTTGAATTTTAAGTTCAGCACTTTTGCTTATGATATTGTCTTTAATAAATTTTTTAAAATTATGACCTATAAAATGTTCTTTGTTAAAAGAGGTAAGTTTTGTGAATTGTTCATTTACATCTAAAAGGTTGCCATTTTTAAAATCTACAATTGCTAGTCCAAAAGGCACCTTTTCAAATAGAGGATATTCAATTAATATGTTGTCATTAATCTCTGTATTTGGTTTGGTTTCATTTTTAATATGTTGAATAGTACCAATAATTCTAGTGCAATTACTCCCTTTAAATTTTGGTCTACCAATGGTATTTACCCATATTACTTCTCCGTCAGATTTTTTTAACTGTAATTTTTCATTCCAAGGTTTACCGGAATTAATTGCATCTGAAACTAGTTTTTTGATAATTTCTTGTGATTCTTCTACATAGAAATTAATAGAGTTTTCTAGTGTAGGTTTAAAATCTGAAGACAGCCCATAAATTTTGTTAACGATTGATGTCCAATTTAAAGTTTCATTTTGCACGTCATAATCCCAACTTCCAATTTTTGCGACCGAGCTTTTTTGATTTAAAATAAGTTTTGTCTTATTAAGTTCAATTTCAAGCTCTTGAGTCTTAGAAATAGATTCTACTTTAATAATTACACCTATAATGTTGCCGTAACCATCTTTCCAGGGGTTTAGATGCCAAACAGAATCTTTAGAAGAATACTTACAGTTTTTAGCATTATATTTAAACTTAATATCTCTTAAGCCCTCTAAGCTATATTTTAGTCTGGACATTAAATCTTGAGATAATTCAGGAAAAAGATCAAGAAAGTATTTCCCTTCAATATCATTCAAATTCAATTCAAAATTTGCTTGCCACCTAGGTGAAGCACTGATCAGTTTAAAATCTGTATCAATGATAACTATAGATGACGGAATCTGATTTATCCAATCTAAAGAAAAAGATGAATTATTTTGTGATTTAAACATAGGTGTGTTGAATTTTCCTACTAAATTATAGGAATATTCTAGTTTACGCTTAGCTTTTGTTGTGTTTTTACCTAAAAGTGTGGTTGAAGTGGCCTATATTGTTGTGAGGCCGATGAACTACATCTATTTTCTTACAGAATTGGGTACTAAACCCGTATAGTCACCACCGTTGCGTATTACGTCTCTTACAATAGATGAACTTATGTATGATTTGCCCGATGAGGTCAATAAAAACACGGTTTCTATCTCAGATAATTTACGGTTTGTATGTGCAATTGCCTTCTCAAATTCAAAATCACCAGGATTACGCAATCCCCTTAAAATAAAATTAGCGTCTTCTTTCTTACAAAAGTCAACTGTTAGTCCTACATATGATTTTACCGAAATAGAAGGCACATCTTTAAACGCTTCTTCTATGAATTGTATACGTTTCTCAAGACTGAACATATACTTTTTGTCGGCATTTTTACCGATTGCGATAATTATTTCATCGAATAGCGTTATGCCACGCATAATAATATCATGATGTCCCAATGTTAAGGGATCAAAAGAACCAGGAAAAATTGCGCGTCTCATAGGTGGGTTTTACGTTTTAAATATAGGTATTTTAAGCTAATGCCTCGGTAATTGCATACTCAAATAACATACCTAGCTCAATACCAGCTTCTTTAGCTTGTTGTGGCAATATACTCTCTGTGGTTAAACCAGGTGTAGTATTCATCTCTAATAAAAATGGTTCGTTGCCAATAAATATAAATTCACTTCTAGAAAAGCCCGTCATTTTTAGTACATCATATATTCTTTTCGATGCGATGGTTACTTTTTCTAATTGTTCAGGATTTATTCTTGCAGGAGTAATTTCTTGTGATTTACCTTCATATTTTGCTTGGTAGTCGAAGAAGTCATTTTCAGAAACAATTTCTGTAATCGGGAAAACCGTTGTTTTGCCATTTAGTTTTAGAACGCCCACAGATACTTCTGTACCGTCAAGAAAACCTTCAATAATAATTTCATCATC
This sequence comes from Maribacter aquivivus, assembly GCF_900142175.1. Classification (NCBI taxonomy): domain Bacteria; kingdom Pseudomonadati; phylum Bacteroidota; class Flavobacteriia; order Flavobacteriales; family Flavobacteriaceae; genus Maribacter; species Maribacter aquivivus. The sequence continues at coordinate 76,382 of NZ_FQZX01000005.1, forward strand.
TTCTTTATAAGCAGTTTCTATAGCACCTTTTAGCTCCTCTGCTTTATAGACTTTAGTAATACCAAAACTACTACCAGACTTATTGGCCTTTACAAAACAAGGTAGCTTGACTTTATTTATTATTTCTGTTTCATTTATTTCATCGCCTAAGTTTAGATAATAAGAAGGTGCCGCTTTAATTCCGTAAGGTTTCAATACACTTAGCAAGTCTCTTTTATTGAAGGTAAGCGCTGCTTGATAAAAATCACAAGAAGTATGCTTTATTCCTAATAATTCAAAATATGCCTGCATGAGTCCGTCTTCACCAGGGGAACCATGAATGGCATTAAAAACACAATCAAATGTTATAGACGTATTGTTTAAAGGAATAGAGAAATCGTTTCTGTCAATAGGTGTTTCGTTACCGGCATCATCTACATAGACCCATTTGTTCTTAAAAATATGTATTCTGTAAAGATTAAATTTTTCTTTGTTCAAGTAATCATAGACCACATTTCCACTTTTAAGCGATATTTTATATTCACTAGAATACCCGCCCATTATAATTGCTATATTTTTTTTCATTTGTATGGTCTATTAAGAATGTAAAAGCAAAGATGAAGTATTGAAATAAAATAAAAAAGAAAACGAACAGCATTCATGCAAATTGAATTAATTTTTTAAGGTAAGATGTAACTATAAACCGAAGCTGCTAAAAGGTATGTGGGCATTTACTATATTTGTCGGGTCAAATAATATGTATGAAGAATTTTTTCAATTTTTTAAAAAGTAAGACTTTTTTAATTCAGCTTGGTCTTGCGTTGTTGGTATTGATAATTGTGATTTTTGTCACCTTAAGATACCTGAACAGTACCACCAATCATGGTGAGTTTGTAGTAGTGCCAGATTTTTCAAAAAAATCTGTCATGGATATGAGAAAATCTATTGAAGAAGCTGGGCTTAGGTATGAAGTACTTGATTCAGCAAATTACAATCCAGATTATCCTAGGTTTTCGATCATTGAGCAAAATCCTACGGCAGGTTCAAAAGTAAAGGAGAATAGAAAAATATATTTTACCGTTAATCCATCAGGATATAAAAAAGTAACCGTTCCTAAAATAATTCAAGTAACCAAGCGTAATGCCTCTTCTATGTTGAAGGCAGTGGGCTTAGATGTACAAAGGGTAACCTATGTAGATGAATTGGGTAAGGATATGGTATACCAAATAAAATTTAAGGGCAAGTATATTAAGCCTGGCGATAAGCTACCTAAAACTTCTAAAATAGAGCTGATTTGTGGTAATGGTAGTATTACAGAAAGAGCGGTAATTAAATCGGAATCTGAAGATTAGATGGAGGAGAATATTGTGCAACCAGAGAATGAAGATGGAGAGCTTTTTGAGCACCATAGGGTAGTAGCCTCAAAAGGGCAAGAGTCTTTACGTGTAGATAAATTTTTAATGAATTTCATTGAAAATGCTACAAGGAATAAAATACAACAAGCTGCAAAAGGCGGTCATGTTTGGGTTAATGATGAGATTGTAAAATCGAATTATAAAGTAAAAGCAGGCGATGAGGTGAAGGTGTTATTTGAACATCCACCACATGAGTTTCTTTTGGTGCCAGAAGATATTCCATTAGATATCGTCTATGAAGATGATGTTCTTATGGTAGTCAATAAACCTGCGGGTATGGTGGTTCACCCAGGGCACGGTAATTATTCGGGTACATTAATAAATGCCTTAATCTTTCATACCGATAATTTACCGGCAAATAGTAACGAGAGACCAGGTTTGGTACATCGTATAGATAAAGATACCTCTGGTTTATTAGTAGTAGCAAAGACCGAAGCTGCAATGACCCATTTGGCAAAACAATTTTTTGATAAAACTTCTGAACGAGAGTATGTAGCTTTAGTTTGGGGTAATGTAGAAGAAGACGAAGGTACTGTAGTTGGTCATGTAGGTAGAAACCCTAAAAACCGTCTACAGATGCATGTTTTTCCTGAAGGGGAAGAGGGTAAAGAGGCTGTTACCCATTTTAAGGTATTGGAAAGATTGGGCTATGTTACACTTGTGTCATGTAAATTAGAGACAGGTAGAACACATCAAATTCGTGTGCATATGAAGTACATAGGCCACACGTTATTTAATGATGAGCGTTATGGTGGTGAGAAAATTTTAAAAGGAACAACCTTTACAAAATACAAGCAATTTGTAGAGAACACTTTTAAATTATTACCAAGGCAAGCGTTACATGCAAAGACATTAGGTTTTGTACACCCAGTAACCGGTGAGCGTATGAGTTTTGATTCAGAAGTGCCAGAAGACATGACTAGTGCTATTGAAAAATGGCGTGGTTATACTAAGAACAGCACAGAATAAGTTTCTTCGATACCGCTATTTAAACTCTTTTTTATCTTTTGTAGGTCTTCCTATTTATCCTGTTTATTTTTGGGCATCTAAAATTGCACTATGAAAATTGTTATTTCTCCGGCTAAGTCATTGAATTACGAAAATGAGCTTCCGATGGCAAAATTTACTTCTCCAGAATTTATAGAAGATGCTGAAAAGCTGAATAAAATTCTGAAGAAAAAGAAGCCAGCAGCACTTTCAGAATTGATGTCTATTTCAGACAATTTAGCGCAGTTGAACTGGCAGCGTAATCAAGATTTTACAACACCGTTTACACCAGAGAATTCTAGGCCTGCAATTTATGCCTTTAGTGGTGATGTATATACGGGCTTAGATGCATATACCTTGTCTGAAGAAAAAATGGATAAGCTACAACAGACCCTAAGAATTTTATCTGGGCAATATGGTATTCTAAAACCCCTAGATTTAATGCAGCCTTATCGTTTAGAAATGGGTACTTCGTTAAAAATTGGTAGAAATAAAAACTTATATGAGTATTGGGGCAGTAAGCTAACGGATCATTTAAATGATGAAATGAGTGAGGGTGAGTTACTTGTTAATTTGGCAAGTAATGAATATTATAGTGCGCTACAACCAAAGAATATTAAAGCAGAAATTATCACTCCTATTTTTAAAGATTGGAAAAATGATAAATTGAAGATTATTAGCTTCTTTGCGAAGAAAGCCAGAGGTGCTATGGTGAGATATATTTTAGACTCAGAGGCAAAAACACTTACAGATATAAAAGGCTTTAATCTAGACGATTATGAATTTAGTCAAGAGCATACCTTAAAAGAAAATCAACCCGTATTCATCAGATAAAATATAATCTGCTCTTTTTCGTTCTTAGCTATATAAAATACGTCTATGAAAAGGGTTCTATTACTTTCTATAATTTGTGTTGTTGTACTGTTATCGTGTACAGATAGAGATGACGAGTTTAACTTAGTTAATATTCGTATTCTAAATAGTACAGAACTTTTGTTTACAGAAGTTCGTGTAGCAGATAAAGATACTGTTTATGAAAATGTAGAAGCTGGTAAGTTTTCTGAGTATATGGAATTTGAAACTGGTTATGCCAATACTACAATATCAATTCTAACAGATTCAACTAGTTTGAATTATACCCCTACAGAAGTATCTTCAGATTCATTGCCATTAGGTTTTTACACCTACGAGATTACTTTAGACGAAGAAAATCAAGTAGGGTTAACCCTAAGAATAGATGATTAAGATTATTTCTTTTTGCTAATTTTTATTTTTTCTTCTATAGTAGGTCTCTTTTTAATTTTACGTGGTCGTCTTGCTCCGTAAGAATTATTAGATATTTTTCCTTTTTTCGATTTCTTATCTCCTTTGCCCATATCTCGTTTTATTAGGTTTCTTTTAAAGTTAGTAATTTAGAAATCATTAGAGCATATAATATGCTCAAGAGAATAAAACTATAATGCAATACGTATTTAAGCATACACACCCTTACGAACCCTTTATTGACACTACTACTGAAAAACTAATAGTTGGTACTTTACCACCACCACGTTTTACAACAGGCGAGTTGAAGGAGGGCGATGTTAATTTTTGTTATGGTAGTAGAGATGGGCAATTGTGGCCAATTTTAGAAAAGATTTTTAATTTAAATCTTAAGTATGAAACAACAGCAAATGCAATAGAGCAGCGCAAAGTTTTTTTAAAATCTAGAGGTATAGGTGTTTGTGATATTGTAGCTTCAGCAGAACGCCAGAAAATAGATGCATCTGATATTGGAATGCAGAATGTAGTTTTAAGAAATGTATTATGTTACTTAGAAAAATATCCTAATGTAAATACACTACTTTTTACAGGAGGAAACAGCAAAAATGGTCCTGAATACTTTTTTAGAAAACATTTAAAAGAATACCAAGTATCATTACAACAGATTTCTAATGAAGTACCACGAATACATGAGTTTGTGCATCCAATTACAAAAACAATAATTAGAACAGTTTCTTTAATTGCACCTTCTGGAGCGGCAAATAGGGCGGTAGGTAGTCTTGAAAGTTATAAGAGAATTAAGAAAGAAAATCCTTCGTTTAATACGTTAGATTATAGAGTACTGCAGTATAAAGATTATTTCTAACCCGAAAAGATATTTTCAAAGCTTTTTGAAACTAAAAAGAGTCTTGCTTTTAAAACAAGACTCTTTTACGAGAACACTATATGAAAATGAAAATTTTTATTACTTATTTACACTGTAAAGATAGATAGCATATCACGTATTATGGAATATTTGTTGTCAATATGCATTATTTTGTGGTATACTTCTATGATTATGATATTTCACAAAAATCATTATCCAAATTCTCTAGGATTAGCGATATTTATATTCGAATTTTAGCAAGTTTGCCATAACGGTATGGCCCAAAGTTTTTAATATATGCAACAACAAGAAAGGTTGGCAGAATTTAAGAAATCTGTCCAAAATAAATTTAATGTCTATAACAGTCTGTTTTTAAATCTACCCTATAAGAATATTGAGAATGTGGGTATGTTGATTCCGTTATTGCTGAATCAATCTGAAAAGGGATTAAGTGATGGTCTTAATCCGAAAGAAATTCTAGAAAACTTTTTTGAGAACTTTGTAGAAATAAAATCAGAAAAAGAACAGATAGATTTTATGTTCCGTATAATTCAATACGTAGAACGTCAGGTAGTACTTTATGATAGTGTAGAAGATGCAGCATTCCCGAAGTTGCAAAAACATTCTAGTTCATTATCATTGAAAGATTATTTTCAGTTAGTTGAGAAAAATAATTCTTGGGATACTATTTGGGATAAGCTGAGTAATTTCAGTGCTAGAATAGTGCTAACAGCACACCCTACACAGTTTTACACACCTGCGGTTTTAGATATAATCACCAATCTTAGAACATTGATCTTAGAAGATAAAATAGATGAGATTGATGTTGGATTGCAACAGTTAGGACTTACCTCTTTAATAAACGCTAAGAAGCCTACACCTTTAGATGAAGCTAAAAACATTATTTATACATTAAGACATGTATACTATGACGCTATTGGTGAAATGTATGCATATATAAAAGGTAGTGTAGGATCAAAGGCATTTGAAAATCATGATATAGTAAAATTAGGTTTTTGGCCTGGTGGTGACCGTGATGGTAATCCGTTCGTAACGGCAGATATTACTAGAGATGTAATGAACGAACTTCGTTTAACTTTAATGAAGTGTTATTATAATGACTTAAAAGGGTTGGTTCATAAACTTACCTTCAAAGATGTACAAGAACCATTACAAAAGCTAAGATCTAATCTTTATACCGCTATGTTCGATAGTTCTAAAGATATTGGTTATGAAGATTTAATTATACCGTTAGAAGAAATTAGATTAATACTGATAGAAAAATATCAAAGCCTTTATTTAAAAGATTTAGAGCTTTTAATTGATAAAGTAAAAATCTTTAAAGTTCACTTTGCAACAATCGATATTCGTCAAGACCATAGTATGCATACTAAGGTGATAGTTGAGGTTTTGAAAAAGAATGGATTGATCAAAGAAGACCTTAGTGAATTATCTGAAGAAAAATTGATTGATATTCTTTTACATGAGAATTTGAATTTAGTTGCAGATGACTATGAAGAAGATATTGTAAAAGATACTGTTAAGAACATACTTCAACTACAGACCATACAAGATAAGAATGGTGAGGAAGGTTGTAATAGATACATCATTAGTAATTCTGAAGATGTCTTCTCTATTCTTTTCGTCTATGCATTGTTTAGATGGTGCGGTTGGGCAGGTAAGGATATTACTTTTGATATTGTACCATTATTTGAAACCATGAATGGTATGGATAATGCGCAGGCTACCATGCAATTTTTATTTAATTTACCAGAATATAAAGCACACATCAAGAATAGAAATGATAAGCAAACTATAATGCTTGGTTTTTCTGATGGTACAAAAGATGGTGGTTACTTAAAAGCGAACTGGTCTATTTTGAAAACTAAAGAAGAACTTTCAGAAGTTTGCGACGAACATGGCATAGCGGCTATTTTCTTTGATGGTAGAGGAGGACCACCAGCAAGAGGTGGTGGTAAAACACATCGTTTTTATGCAGCACAGACAAATAAAGTTGCGAATAACGAAATTCAACTTACCATTCAAGGACAAACCATTACTAGTACGTATGGTACAAAAGAACAGTTCATTTATAATAGTGAGCAGTTATTGACAGCAGGTTTGTCAAATACAATACTTGAAAAAGAAATTGTTATATCAGATTCAGATAGAGAACTGATAGAAGAATTATCTGAAATGAGTTTTAAAAAGTATGATGACTTAAAGCATCATGATAAGTTTATGCCATATTTAGAAAATATGAGTACGCTTAAGTATTATACAAAAGCTAATATTGGAAGTAGGCCAGGTAAAAGAGGAAATAAGGCTAAGTTGGAGTTGTCAGATTTACGTGCAATTTCTTTTGTAGGTTCATGGAGTCAATTAAAGCAAAACGTACCAGGATATTACGGTATTGGTACAGCTTTAAAAAACTTAGAAGATAGTGGAAGATTTGCAGAAGCTCAGAAGCTTTACAATGAGGTGCCATTCTTTCAAGCTTTAATGATGAATAGTATGATGAGTCTTTCTAAATGTTATTTTGAATTGACTAGTTATATGAAAGAGAATAAAGAATATGGTGCTTTTTGGGAGATTTTATTGGCAGAGTACCAGCTTTCTAAAGCAATGTTATTGAAATTATCTGGAATGGAAATTTTAATGCAAAAAGAAGCAATCTCAAGAGAGTCTATTAAGATTAGAGAGAATATTGTTTTACCGTTATTGGTTATACAACAATATGCACTTCAAAGAATAGGCGAGGGTACGGAGTATAAAGAGTTATATGAGAAAATTGTAACTCGTTCTCTATATGGTAATATTAATGCTAGTAGAAACTCGGCTTAATATTTTATAGTAAAATCAAAAAAGGCTCTGTAAGTTTAATTACAGAGCCTTTTTTATTGAATTCGTTTAGGTTTAATGCACTTTACGAACCACTTTTATATTGTTTGAAATATCAAAACAACCATTGAATTCATCAAATGTCCAGCCAGGTTCCATACCTGTTAATCCATCTTCATATCTAATATAGTAGATAAAACAAGTGCCTTCACCTGCGGCATTGAAATCAACCGATTTTAAATCTGCTAGCGTTGGTGGTAATCCAAGGATTTTACCAGATTCATCTGTTATGATCCAAGAACTATTTGCTCCAGAAGCATTTTCATTACTTAGAGAAATACCAGTTACAAAATCAGCGGTTTCATCAACAATAAATTCAAACGGACCTCCTGTAATTGTACCAGCTTCAGGTTTTGTTCTTACCACTGTCAATGGGTTAGATAGCGCAAAATTACCTGTAATGTTATTTGCATTCATATCTACTTCAAGACCTGTAATTTCACCTTCGTAACGGGCGTACCATATAAGACAAGTTCCAGCACCTGCTCCATCAAAGTTTACACCTTCTACAGCTTCAAGTGTTGGTGGTAGACCTAATATTTTTCCTTGGTCATCGGTAATGACCCAAGTGTTTTGGGTACCTGATGCGTTGGAGTTGTCTAGTGTAATACCATACACATTATCAACTTCACCGTCAACACAAAAGCTAAACGGACCTCCTTCTAAAGTACCTGCATTTACACCTTGGACTCTCTGAACTTCAATAGAGTTCGAAAGGTCAAAACATCCTTTTAAGTCTGCGGCATTATTGCCCATGGCAGCACCTTCTAAACCATCTTCATATCTTAAATACCAAATTAAACAAGTACCAACACCCGCAGCATCAAAGTTTACACCTTTAACAGCATCAATAGTTGGTGGAAGACCAAGAATATTCAATTCTTCATCTGTAATAACCCATGTGCTATTTGTTCCTGAAGCTTCAGAGGCATCTAGCATAATATTGGTTACATAATCAGCTTCACCATCTACATAGAATTTATATGGTCCACCAGTTAAAACTCCGGCTTCTGTTTTACTTCTAACCACTTCAATTGAATTAGATAAATTAAAATTACCCTGTAGGTCATTTGCATTCATATCAACAGCTAGTCCGTTCAATTCACCTTCATAGCGTAAATACCATATTAAGCAAGTGCCAGCTCCTGCTCCATCAAAATTCACCCCTTCTACTGCTTCCAATGTTGGTGGAAGACCTAAAATGTTACCTTGTTCATCCGTAATCACCCAGCTACTATTGCTGCCATTAGCTTCGGTGCTATCTAGTGTAATACCATACACATTATCAACTTCACCGTCAACACAAAAGTTAAATGGTCCGCCAGAAATAGTTCCTGCGTTTGCAGCATCTAAACGAGTAACTTGAATAGAATTAGACAAACTAAAACAGCCTTTAAGTTCTCCTGCATTCATACCTGCTTCAGCGCCAATTAACTCATCTTCATATCGTAAATACCAGATAAGACAAACACCCGCACCTGCCATGTCAAAATCAACTTCTTTTACAGCATCTAATGTAGGAGGTAATCCAAGAATATTTAGTTCATCATCGGTAATTACAAATGTACTATTGCTACCAATTGCATTTTCACTATCTAAAGAAATATCGGTAACGAAATCTGCTTTCCCATCTACAGTAAATTCATATGGTCCACCAGATAAAACACCTGCTATGGTTTCATTCCTTTGTACCTCAATGGAGTTCGATAAATCAAAAGAACCTTCAAAACCATTAGTGTTCAGACCCATTTCAAGTCCGGTTAGTCCTTCTTCATATCTTAGGTACCAAATAAAACAAGTACCTGCACCGGCAGCGTCAAAATCAACACCCTGTACTGCTTCTAAAGTTGGAGGAATACCAAGAATATTATTTTGGTCATCAGTAATTACCCATGTGCTGCTACTACCTGTAGTGCTTTCACTGTTAAGGGTTATGCCACTTACCATATCAGGTACACCATCTACACAAAAGGTAAAAGGTCCGCCAGCAATGTCACCAGATTCTGGTATGATTACGTTGGATACGGCATTGTCGTCATCTGAGCAACTTGCAAAAATTAGCAAAAGCATTAAAATTGATAAAAAGTTGAAATTTTTCATATGTTCTGTTTTTTTGGTTACAGACAAATGAATAAAAATCATATAACAAGGTAATCACAAGAATATCAACTTATTGTGATAACTCTTGTGATAGTTTCGTGATATTTATGAAGTATTACCTATTTTGACAGGTTTCACGGTAATATGTTGATTAGTTGAGAGTTGGTTGCTTTTACTTTATTATCTATCTAAAATATGGCTAGTAGTGATTTATAACCTTGCCAGCTACAAGTGCCATCGCTAATTGTAAAAGTTTCGTAATCATTATTGATGCTATAGGTGTCTATAGTCGTGCAACCACCTAATGGAATTTCTCTGAGTTGAAGTTCAAAATGAATGAGTTCATTAACATTGGATGGAGATAGAATTTTTCTTTTATTATTTAAGCTAGCAGTTAAAATGCCTTCTTTATTTAAAACAGTAATGGTTTGGCGTTTACCATGAAAACAACCAATAGATGTAATTTGAATGGTGTAATGTTCGCCATGTTGCAATGATTCAACCATGGTCGGCAATCGCTTTGTTGTGTATGTATAGTTTTCTGTCCTTTTAAAATCTTCTTTCGAAAAACTTGTAGTTAATATAAAAATAGAAAATAGGAATAGCCAAAGGTGATTTTTAAATATCATAATAGTCTTAATTCAATTATTATGCCGATAATTTTGCAGGTTGAAGGCAGAAGAATCGGCATTTATATAAAAGACTGTAAATAATTTCTAATGTGGCAGAATATTACATTTTAGAACTTAATAACGCATAAAATGTTTCGATACCATAAGCAATCTGACCAATTTTTAAATTCTCGTTCGGGCTGTGTTGATTGTTATCTGCGTTCACCATTGGTACAATAAATGCCGGAATCTTTAATTCATTGATAAAAGGAGAAATAGGAACCGTACCACCCATTATTCTTATTTGAACGGGCTTTTCTCCGAATTTAGTTTCCATGGTTTTTACAATGCTATTACCAAACGGATTATTCAAATCTGTACGGAAGGCATCTGTAACCGAACCTTCTTTAATGGTAACTATCTTATCATATTTTAGTCTGTCTTCCATAGTAGGCTCGGTACTCATCACATGAAAGCCTTGATTTTTAATATGCTCTTTTACTAATTTTTTAAGTCTGTTACCATCAGATTCAGGCACTAGCCTTAAGTCTAATTCTGCTGTAGCTGTAGCTGGTAAAATTGTTCTAGCTTGATCACCGATCCATCCAGAACCTAATCCGCGTATATTCAAAGAAGGGTATTGCAAAGCTTCTTGATAAAAGCTTCCTACCTTTTCAGGATTAGAAATTGCTAAATTTGTATTGATCTCTTCGATATTATCAGGTACACTTTTTAATATTTCTAATGTAGCTTCATCTAAGGTTATTCCGTCATAATATCCTTTAATCAAAACTCGACCATCAGCATCTTTCATAGTTGCTAAAAGTTGCGCTAATTGAAAACCAGGGTTTGGAGCGTAGTTTCCGTAATGCCCACTGTGTTGAGGTTTTATTGGACCGTGAGTTGTAATTGATAACGTAGTAATGCCTCTACAACCATAAACAACGGTAGGTTTACCAGAAACATGTACCGGACCATCATTAATAACTAAGAAGTCAGCTTTAAGTAAATCTTTATATGTACGTACAGCTTGCGGTAAAGGCGCACTACTTTTCTCTTCTTCACTATCTAAAATGACCTTTACATTATAAGGTATTTCAATACCGTCTTTTTTAAGTGCATCAATAGCATTTAAAAACATAACAATAGGTCCTTTATCGTCAGATGTTGATCTTCCAAAAAGTCTCCAGTCATAATTAATATCATCTTCTAAATCTGAAAATGCTTCTTTTTTCCAGCCATCACCGGTTTTAGATTTCAGTACTACTTTATAAGGGTCTGGTTGATCCCATTTTTTAGCATCAACAGATTGACCATCTAAATGCATGTAAAATAAGATGGTAGGTTTATTGTCATCCATCGGTAGGGCAGCAAAGAAAAGTGGTAAACCCTCTGTTTCTAATATGGTACTATTGAAGCCTCGTTCGGTAAATTTTTTTCTAAGCCAATATAGGTTAGTATCTATATCATCTGCGTTTAAGGCATCATTTGGTATAGCAACAAATTCTCTTAATTCTACAATAGCATTGGCAACTTTAGATTTAATAAGTATAGAGTCTTGTGAGTAGCCAGAATAAAGAGATATAATTAATAGAAGTGTAAGTGATTTTTTCATGTTCGTTCTCGTAGATATATTCTTTAAATGTAAGCAAAATGCGGGGAATTGAGCTCTATTTAGATTTTGGCAGTTGTTAAGGTTTTCTTTATACAAAATTATTATACTTAAAAATTAAGTATGATTGTTGTGTGTCATTTGTGGTAGCGATACTAAGTCAGTTAGTTATATATTTTTTGAACATAGATTTTAATAAAAAAGGTTGCCAACTTTGGCAACCTTTTTATTTTTTGATGTATTGAATAATACTAAATTGTTATTTAAGATATTAAATGTCAATAGAATTGATATTGTAGATTTATTTGCTCGCTTTTACGTTTACTATTTTAATAATAATAACACGGATTAAAAGTATATAAGGAAATCCATGTAATATAACATCAAACCAATCCATGAAGACCATTCCCTTAGCGCCATCAAAAATCCATTTCAGTTTACCCCAAATATGAGGTTCAGGAAAAAACGGAGCTAAACCTAAGGTAAGGCATAGTAGAATAATTAGTTTCCAATTGTTTATGAACTCTTTCAAATTAACGTATTAGTTTGGTGAACTCAGCAGTTTTATCAGTTCCATTAGCAGTCAAATGCTTAATAAAAGCAGAGCCTATTATAGCACCTTTAGCAGTTTTCGTAGCTTGTTGAAATGTTTCTTCATCTTTAATACCGAAACCTACTATTTGTGGGTTCTTTAAATTCATTGCCGCAATACGCTCAAAATAACTTTCTTGTTCTTGACCAAAGCCCGATTTTGAACCTGTAACACTAGCTGAGCTTACCATATAGATGAATCCGTTTGAAGCATCGTCAATTTGGCGAATACGAGTATCGCTCGTTTGTGGTGTAATTAGAAAAACATTTATGAGTCCGTATTTCTTAAAAATAGCTTCATAATCTTCTTGGTAAACATCTAACGGAAGGTCTGGTAAAATGAGTCCGTCAATACCAATCTCTTGACATTTTTTACAGAATGCCTCAACACCATATTGCAACATTGGGTTAAAATATCCCATGATAATTAAAGGGATAGAAACCGTTTTACGAATATCTTTTAATTGGTTGAAAAGTATTTCGGAGGTCATTCCATTTTTCAATGCAGCTGTTGAGCTTTCTTGAATAGTAGGTCCGTCTGCTAATGGGTCACTAAATGGTAGACCTATTTCAATCATATCAACCCCATTCTTTTCCAAATCTTGAATGATTTGTACGGTATCGTTCAATGCAGGGTAACCAGCGGTGAAATATATAGAAAGAAGCTTTTTGTCTTCTTGTAATTTTGTTGTAATTCTATTGCTCATAATAAGGTTATGCTAACTTAAAGTAATCAATATAAGTGTTCAAATCTTTATCTCCACGACCAGAAAGACTGATAACGACAACGTCATCTTTTTTGAATTTTTTATGTTCAAAAATTGCAAATGCATGTCCCGTTTCAATAGCGGGTATAATACCTTCTAATTGTGATAGTTCTAAACCTGCTGCCATAGCTTCATCATCAGTAGCTGAGTAAAATTCAGCACGACCAGATTTAAATAAATGTGAGTGCATTGGCCCTACGCCAGGATAATCTAATCCGGCAGAAATAGAGTAAGGTTCGGTAATTTGACCATCTGTGGTTTGCATCAACATGGTTTTGCAACCATGAATAATACCTACTTTACCAAGAGCAGATGTTGCTGCACTTTCACCAGAATTAACACCTTTACCAGCAGCTTCAACAGCAATAATGCCAACCTCAGGTTCATCTAAGAAGTGATAATAAGTACCAGCGGCATTACTTCCACCACCAATACAAGCCACTACATAATCAGGATTTTCTCGCCCTTCATGTTCTTTCAGTTGCCATTTTATCTCTTCAGATATTATAGATTGAAAACGAGTAACCATGTCTGGGTAAGGATGCGGACCAATTGCAGAACCAATAATGTAATGTGTATCTACAGGGTTATTGATCCAATCTCTAATAGCTTCGTTGGTAGCATCTTTTAATGTTCTACTCCCAGATTTTGCAGGTCGTACTTCAGCACCGAGCATTTTCATACGGGCAACATTAGGGGCTTGACGCGCAATATCAATTTCACCCATGTAAACGATACATTCCATGCCCATTAAAGCGCAAACAGTAGCTGTAGCCACACCATGTTGACCAGCACCAGTTTCAGCAATAATTCTAGTTTTACCCAATTTTTGCGCCATAAGAATTTGACCGACTGTATTATTGATCTTGTGGGCACCAGTATGGTTAAGGTCTTCTCTTTTTAGATATATTTTACATCCGTGCTTTTCAGAAAGACGTTTAGCAAAATATAGGGGAGAAGGTCTACCAACATAGTCTTTTAAAAGCTGATTAAATTCTTTCTGAAAAGAATCTTCATACATCAGTTTTAAATAATTCTGTCGTAGCTCTTCTACATTTGGGTACAACATTTCAGGTATAAAGGCACCACCAAATTCACCGTAGTATCCTTTTTCATCAGCATTATAATTCATAGCGCTTCTTTAAACTTTTGTAATTCTTCAATATTTTTTAATCCTGGTGCTATTTCAAAGCTGCTATTTACATCAATGGCAAAGCAGTATTTAGACTCAGGTGTTTTCATAAACTCATTAATCTTATCAAGATTATTTAAACCAATACCTCCACTTAAAAAATATGGTTTGGTAGAGGGGTAATTCTTTAGAACAGACCAGTCAAATGTATACCCATTACCACCAGGTAATTTTCCTTTAGTGTCAAAAAGGTAATAGTCGCACACATTTTCATATGGTTTCAATACATCAAAGTTAAATTCCTCTTTGATTGAGAAGACTTTTATGATGTCGACTTTATGATTTTGTTTTTTTAATTCAGATGCAATTTTAGTACAGTATTCCGGGGTTTCATGACCATGTAATTGTAAGCCTTGTAACTGATGTTTGCTTACCATATCAATAACATATTCAAGCTCAGCATCAACAAAAACTCCTACTTTACTTATGGAATGCGGAAGTTCAGGGATTTCACCTTCAAAAAACCGAGAAGAAGGTTCCCAGAAAATAAAGCCTAAATAGTCTGGTCGCAATTGCGCAACTTCAGGCGTATTCAGTTTCATTCCACAAATTTTAAGTTTCATTAGTTCTTTAGGTTTTTAATGAATTCAATAGCACTTTTACCGGGGTTGTCCGTTTTCATAAAATTTTCTCCAATTAAAAAGCCTTCATAACCATATGGTTTTAATTCTTTAATAGCATCTACAGAACTAATACCACTTTCAGAAACTTTTACAAAATCATCTGGTATCAGTTTTGATAACTTTTTACTTGTTTCTAAACTAACTTCAAAAGTCTTCAGATTTCTATTGTTTACACCTAGCATATCTAAACTGGGCATTATAGATTTATGAAGTTCTTCTTCGTTATGTACCTCTAATAATACATCTAAACCTAAACTTTTAGCCAACTCAGAATACGTTTTAATTTCTTGTCTTGTAAGTATGGCAGCGATGAGTAAAATAACATCGGCACCATTTGCTTTAGCTTCAATTATTTGATATTCGCTAATGATAAATTCTTTACGTAGTAATGGAAGATTGACCGATGCGCGTGCCAATATTAAATCTTCAATAGAACCACCAAAATATTTAATGTCGGTTAAAACACTCATGCCACATACGCCGGCTTTCTCGTAACCTTTAGCAACCTGACCTACGTTTGCATTTTGGTTGATACTTTCCTTGGACGGAGACCTACGTTTAAATTCAGAAATAATTCCCGTATCACTATTTCTTAGTGCTTGAGCCAAAGAGTTTGTTTTTCTTTCAAAAAGCACAGAAGCTTCATATTGAGAAACCGAAATAATTGATTTTTTCAATTCGACCTCTTTACGTTTGTCAGCTACTATTTTATCTAGAATGTTCATGCAATTTAATTTATTAATCCTATCTCTAAGTTTTTATTGTTGATTGGTTCTTTTAATAGATTTAAAATTGGCAACCTTGATCTTTTAATTAAAACCTGTTCTGGTTTTATGAATTCTATTAAATACTCACCAGGTTCCATAATGTCTATATTAAAAATTCTAATAGATCTTTGATTAAATAGATGCCATGATTTTACTTTTATGCAAACTCTTCTAAATTTTTTTATTTCTAATGTCTTTAAGTTTTTTAACATTATTAAAAAATCACCTAATTGAACATAAAATCCTCCAATAATATCAACTTTACAATCTCCTACAGTTAATATTACTACTTCACCCTTATTATGAATATTAATTTGTTTAAGCATAAAACATGAACTCCATTTAAATACTCAACTCTTGTATTTTCTTCAATGCTACCAATCCTTTTCCACTTAACAAAGATTCTTTGGCTTTTTCAAAACCTTGAAGTGGTGTCAAATCTTCTACCGTAGCAATAGCAATACCTGCATTGGCACAAACCACATTATTCTGAGCTTCGGTACCTCTGCCTTGTAAAACATTTAAAAATATTTGGGCAGAAGTGTCAATAGAATCTCCACCAACTATTTCACTTTGCTTTATTTGTTTTACACCAAAATCTGAAGGTTTAAGCATACTCTCTGTATGGTTAGATATAGTTTTGGTATTTCCTGTCAAGGAGATTTCATCATAACCATCTAATGCATGAAGTACGGTAAAATTTTTATCGGTCTTTTGATATAAATATCCGTACATACGAGCCAGTTCTAAGTTGAAAACACCTACCATTTGGTTCTTAGGAAACGCAGGATTCACCATAGGACCAAGCATGTTGAAGAATGTTTTAACACCTAAATCTTTACGAATAGGAGCCACATTTTTCATAGCTGGGTGAAATAGGGGAGCGTGTAAAACACAAATACCAGCTTCATCTATACATTTTTCTAGGAAGCCAGCTTCGTTACTGAATTTTATCCCTAGAAATTCCATCACATTACTACTACCACATTTAGAAGAAACTCCGTAGTTACCATGTTTTGTAACTTTTACGCCCGCACCAGCGGTAACGAAAGATGCTAAAGTTGAAATATTAAATGTGTCTTTTCCATCACCACCAGTACCACAAAGATCAATAGGATTATAAGCAGATAAATCTACAGCCAAACATAAATCTAACAGTGCATCTCTAAATCCCTCTAGCTCTTCTATAGTAATACTACGCATCATATATACGGTTAAAAATGCCGCAATTTGACTTGTATTGTAATCACCTTTAGCAATATTTACCAAAATGCGTTTCGCATCTTCTTTGGAAAGTATTTCGTGATTTATAAGTTTATTTAGTGTCTCTTTCATTCTCTTAGTTGTATTAAGTGAAACCTTAATGCTTATTATATGGTAATTAAGCTTAAGCCGTCAACCAATTTTCTAACATCTTTTTTCCTTGTGGAGTAAGCACGGATTCTGGGTGAAATTGTACCGCACGAACATCATAAGTTTTATGACGAAGCGACATTATTTGTCCGTTTTCATCTAAAGAAGTAGCTTCTAATACTTCTGGCAAATCAGGATTCACCACCCAAGAATGGTACCTGCCTACTTCAATCTCTTTAGGCAGGCCTTCAAAAATAGTATCATCTTTTATAATTTGTATTTTGGTTGCAATACCATGATACACTTCGTCTAAGTTTATTAGTGAACCACCAAAAACTTCGGCAATAGCTTGTTGTCCCAAACAAACACCGAATATACTTTTGGTAGGTGCATATTTTTCGATAATCTGTTTTAATAATCCAGCTTCATCAGGAATACCAGGACCTGGAGAAAGTACAATTTTATCAAAAGCATCAACCTCTTCTAGAGTAAGTTGGTCATTACGTTTTACAATAACCTCGCAACCTAATTCCTCTAAATAATGCACTAGGTTATAAGTGAAACTATCGTAATTATCTATAACTAATATTTTCTTCATCTTATATTTCTTCAGCTATTTCTAATGCCTTGGTCAAAGCGCCTAGTTTGTTATATGTTTCTTGTAGTTCGCTTTCTGGGTTTGATGCAGCTACCAATCCGGCGCCAGCCTGATAATGTAGTTTATGATTTTTACTTAAAAAAGTTCTGATCATGATGGCATGGTTGAAGTTTCCTGAGAAATCCATGAAACCGATAGCGCCACCATAATACCCACGACTCGTTTTTTCATATTTTTCAATAAGTTGCATTGCCATATGTTTTGGCGCGCCACTTAAGGTACCAGCAGGAAAAGTGTCAGCTACCACTTTCATGGTAGGTATATCACTTTTTTTCATTCCTGTAACCTTAGAAACTAAGTGAATTACATGAGAGAAGAACTGTACTTCTCTATAGTTTTCTACCTGTACTACGCTACCATTTCTACTAAGATCGTTACGAGCAAGATCTACTAACATTACATGCTCGCTGTTTTCCTTATCGTCGGTCTTTAATTCTTTTGCAAGTTGCGCATCTTTTTCATCGTTTCCGGTTCTTTTAAAAGTGCCAGCTATAGGGTGAATTTCAGCTTTACCATCGCTCACAATCAATTGCGCTTCGGGCGAGCTGCCGAATATTTTAAAATCTCCATAATCAAAATAGAATAGATATGGTGAAGGATTAACAGAACGTAACGCTCTATAGACATTAAACTCATCACCTTTAAAACCTTGAGAAAAACGACGACTTAACACCAATTGAAAAACATCGCCACGTTGACAATGTTTTTTGGCTAAAGCTACCTGTTCTCTATATTCTTCATCTTCTAAATTAGACTCTCTATTGCCTTCTATTTTAAAATTATAGGTAGCAAAATTCCTAATACTTAACAGTTGCTCTAATTCAGGAATATTATTCTCTGTGTTATAACAATGGGCAAAAAGATAAGCTTCATTCTTATAATGGTTTATAGCAATAATGTTTTGATATACCGCGTAGTAAATATCTGGAATATGAACTGAGTCATCTTTAACCGATATATCTACATCTTCAAAATACCGAACGGCATCGTAAGCCATATAGCCGAACAGACCATTATTTATGAATTTAAAGTCGTTAGTATCTGCCTTGAACGTTTTGCTGAACGTATCAATAATATCAACAACATTGGTGCTTGCCGTAATTTGAGTCTCTTCAACGGTACCATCGGGAAACTGCTTTGTAATAATCTCATTCTCTACTTTAATAGATGCAATTGGGTTGCAGCAGATGTACGAAAAGCTATTGTTATTAGCATGATAGTCACTACTCTCTAATAAAATACTATTAGGAAAGCGATCTCTAATTTTCAAATAAACACTTACCGGCGTCATGGTATCGGCAAGAATTTTTTTATGATATGTCTTAAATTGATAGGTCATAGGTACTTTTATAAAATAAAGAAGGCTTGTCGTGATGACAAGCCTTTATATAGTTTTACTACAATGATGCTTTGCTCACGATGTTTTTCGTAAGTTGTTCCACCACCAAGTATTTGCGATTAAATTTTTCATTGAGCATCAAATATAAAGAGGAATTTTAAACTATCAAACTTTACCTAGTCAAAAATAAAAATCCCTTTGAAATTTATCAAAGGGATTTTAAATTGTTGTAATTCGATTGTTTTAAAACGATTATAGTGCTAAATCTACTACCAAATCAAAATCATCGTAGATTGCTTTATCGCCAAGGTTATCAAAAAAGCTACCTGAACCATATTTAATATCAAATTTAGTTCTATCAACTTTTACAGTAGCAGTAGCTTTATTTTCAAACATAGAAACTACTAAGGTTACTGGCTTGGTAATACCTTTAATAGTTAAATCTCCGGTAACTGTATATGAGTTATCGTTCATAGCTTTAACTGATGTAAAAACCAATTTAGAGGTTGGGTTGCTTTCAACACCAAAAAAATCTGCAGACTGTAAATGACCTTCTAATTTTTCTTTTCCTTGTCCTGCTTCTAAGTCACTAACGCTAATTGAAGTCATATCAACGACAAATTCACCGCCAGTTAATTTTTTTCCGTTCATTTCTAAATGACCAGATTTTAGGTTGATGCTACCATTGTGTTCTCCAGTAACTTTGTAACCTTTCCAGGTAACAGTGCTTTCGCTAACTTTTATTTGTTTTTTCTCTCCATCAATTGGGGTAGATGCTGTTGCGCTAAATCCAAAAACGGCTACAAATGCTAAACTTAATAATGATTTTTTCATGTTTCTAATTTTAAATGATTGTGTTTAATTTATATATGTGTAATAATTTGTTCTTTAGAATATCTGACCTTAGGGTAATTTTGGGTGTCATCTTCAGACGATCTATAGCCAACAGCTAAAACTACTGCAGCATTTAAACCTTTGTCGGTAAGACCTAAAATTTCATTGTATTGCGCTTTGTCAAAACCTTCCATTGGGCAGGTATCGATTTCCATTTCGGCGGCTATAGTCATTAAATTACCTAATACGATATAGGCTTGGTTAGATGTCCAGGTGTTCTTATGAGCATCAGGTAAATCTAATAATGTAGATTTCATAGTTTGAGAAAAACCTTCAAGGTCATCTTTTGAAACTCCACGTATAGCCATAATATTAGCTATGTAGTCGTCGATCATAGTTTCATTAAATGTTGGTTTATTAGCAAGAACTATTAAATAAGATGCATCTGTTATTTGAGGCTGGTTATAAGAAGCTTTTCTTAAATTTTTTCGTACATCTGTATCTTTAATAACATAAATTTCATATGGTTGTAAACCATAAGAAGAGGCAGTTAATCTAGCAGCTTCTAAAAGAGTTTCTAAATCTTCTTTGCTTATCTTTTTTGAGCTATCGAATTTTTTGGTGGCATAACGCCAATTCAATTTATCTACTATTGGGTTCATTTATTTTTAACTTAAAATTTATTTAATAATTCATTTAGTTCATGTAATTCTGCATCGCTAAAGTTTTTAAGTATTTTCTTCTCAGCTTCAAAAAGTATTCCATCAATTTCATTTAGAAAATTTAAGCCAGCTTCAGTGATGACAATTTCAACCTTTCTTCTGTTTTTTAAACAGATTGTTCTGTTGACGAAATTTTTTAAAATTAGTTTATCGACTAATCGTGTAGTATTGCTCATTTTGGTAACCATTCTATCATTTATAGTAGAAAGATTGGCAGGTTTACCATTTTGACCTCTTAAAATTCTTAAAACATTAAACTGTTGTATAGAAATATCATAAGGTTTAAGAACCGCAGATACTTCCTCATCTAGCTTGTTTGCAACTAATGCTACATGTATTAATGTCCGTTTTGCCAACGGCATTTTTTTATTTGTTTTAATAATCTCTTCTACATTCATGTTGATACAATAATTGTATATACAAATGTATATCTATTTTTTGTTATTTTAACCTATGAGTTGATTAAATATTTGTTAAAAACATATAAGAGAATCAAATAAATAAAAATCGATTATTTTTACAGTATATAATTTATACTATGGCAGATTTATCACAACAAGATTGGGAAGAGCAATTAGAGAAGGATCCTAATGCAGTAATTCTCGATGTAAGAACAGAAGAAGAAATAGAAGCAGGTATAATTCCGAATTCTATAAATATTGATATTTACAAAGGTCAAGAGTTTGTAGCTGAGCTAGAGAAATTAGACAAAACAAAAAACTATTATGTTTACTGTAGGTCTGGCAATAGAAGTGGACAGGCTTGCGCGATAATGAATAGCTTAGGTTTTGACAAAGCTTTTAACCTTCAAGGTGGGTTTATGAACTGGGAAGGGGAGACCGCATAATTTTATTTCTTTCAGAAAATAGACCCGCTTAACGGCGGGTTTTTTATTTTTATAAAATGAAGGAAGATTTGCTTCATTTTATATGGAAGTATAAAAAGTATCCTGTTAACGGACTCATGTCTACATCTGGTGAAGCTGTACATGTGGTTAAGGCAGGTATGCATAACCATTTAAGTGGTCCAGATTTTTTTAATGCTCAAATAGAGTTAAATGGGCAATTATGGGCAGGTAATGTAGAGATTCATATAAAATCATCAGACTGGTATGCGCATCATCACCAAGATGATACTAATTATGACAATGTAATTTTACATGTAGTTTGGGAAGACGATATTGCCGTGTACAGAAAGGACGGGAGTGAGATTCCTACTTTATCTTTAAAAGAATATATACCCTTAGTGGTGCTAAATAACTATCAAAATCTTTTTGATAGTAAGAATTATAATTTCATTAATTGTGAAAACGAATTTAATGAGGTTGATGAATTTATAAAGAATAATTGGTTGGATCGTTTGTTTGTAGAACGGTTAGAGCAGAAATCTATCTTTATTAAAGAGCTATTAGATTATACGAACAATGACTGGGAGCAAGTCTTGTTCTTAATGCTTTTAAAAACTTTTGGGTCCAAAATAAATAGAGATACATTTATTGATATCGGTAAATCAATTGATTTTTCTATAATTAGAAAATTAAATAATAAACCACTTCAAATGGAAAGCTTGTTTTTAGGACAAGCAAATTTACTTGGTTCTATTATAGAAGACGATACATATTATAACCGGTTGACAAAGGAATATCAATATTTAAAACATAAGTTCAATTTAATTGCGGCATACAAGTCTCCAGAGTTTTTTAGGTTGAGACCATCAAATTTCCCCACAATTAGATTAGCTCAATTAAGTGCTATTTATTCTAAAAACAATAATTTATTTCATTTGTTGATTGAAAATGATGCCCCTAATTTTTCTGAAGTCTTAAAATCAGGAACAAGTGATTATTGGGAAACTCATTTTAATTTTGGTAAAATATCAAAAAAGAGTAAAAAGGGAATATCAAATTCATTTTTAAACCTTTTGATGATTAATACTATAATTCCGTTGAAGTTTGCGTACAGTCGATATAAGGGTGGTTTAGAGAACGAGAAGTTTCTAAAGATGATGTCAGAAATTAAAAAAGAAGAAAACAGTATTATAGCTAACTTTGGTAAATTGGGGACATCTATTAAAAGCGCAAAAGATTCTCAAACATATCTACAGCTTTATAATAATTATTGTTCAAAAGACAAATGTTTAGATTGTGCTATAGGGGCTTCTTTAATGAATATAAAAGTCTAATTTTATACCCCATGAACGTATTTTACAAATTACTGCACTATTTTCAGAAGCGAGGGTATGAGGTTTGTGGTAGAATTGCCGAACGATTAGGTATACGTGCTAGAGTTGTAAGAACATCGTTCATTTATCTCACTTTTGTAACTGTAGGCTTCGGGTTTGCACTTTACTTGTTTTTGGCTTTCTGGCTTAGAATAAAAGATTTGATTTATACGAAACGAAATTCTGTTTTTGATTTGTAATATATGATGCAATTATTTCGGTCTAAAATTTATTTGGCATTGGCGTTAATGCTAATGGTTTTGACATTTGGTGTGCTCGGTTATAGAATTGTTGCCGATTATTCTTGGGTCGATGCTTTTTATATGACCATAATTACGGTAACTACTGTAGGTTTTTCAGAGGTTAGACCAATGGGGCCTGAAGGCAAAATATTTACAATAATTCTTATTGTTACAAGTGTGTTTATAGTTGGTTTCGCTATATCAATCGTTACCGAATACTTACTCTCTAGAAATTCAGTAGAACTGTTAAAAAAGAAAAAAATGAAGAATGCCATCGCAAATTTAAATCAGCATGTAATCGTCTGTGGCTTTGGTCGAAATGGTATGCAAGCAGCAGAGAGGCTAAAAGCATATAAAAGACCATTTGTGGTTATAGAGAAAGATAAAGAGGTAATTGAACGATATGAAGAAGATGTTTTATTTATTGAAGGTGATGCAAATGATGATGATGTATTATTGGAAGCTGGTATTGAGAGGTCCAAGTATTTAATTGCCACCTTGCCAGATGATGCTGCAAATTTATTTGTTGTTTTGTCTGCAAGGCAAATGAAAAAAAATCTTTTTATCATTAGTAGAGCGTCATTAGTCAATTCTCAGAAGAAATTAATCTTGGCAGGTGCCAATAAAGTTATCATGCCAGATAAAATTGGAGGTGATCATATGGCGTCTTTGGTAGTTATGCCAGATCTTATCACATTTATGGATAAGCTTTCGATGGAAGGCGAACATACGACCAATTTAGAAGAAGTGGCTATTGAAGATTTTGCCAATCAGATAGACTGTAATTCATTGAGGGATCTAGATTTACGAAGAAAAACTGGGTGTACCATTATAGGTTACATTTCTCCTGATGGTGAGTATACCATAAACCCTGAAGCAGATATGAAACTACAGCCAAAAAGTAAGGTTATAGTATTAGGTAGACCTGAACAAATAAAGAAATTGAATGAAATGTTCAATATTGAATAATGATCTTTCTATCGTTTATATTTGATTGCATCCATTATTTTTAGGATATTGCTAGACTAACTAACTAATTCAAAATAAATTTTAAACTTATGAAGTATAAACTTCTAACCCTGTTTACCTTTTTATTTCCCTTTTTAATTTTTTCTCAAGAAGTAGGATTAGATCAACAAATAGATCAAGCCTTTAAGCCTATTTCAGATTTCTTCTCAGCAGTTATTTTCTTTAATGTATGGCACGATCCAGATATACCATTTGTATTGGTGTTATTGGTAGGTAGTGCTTTATTTTTTACTATATATTTTGGTTTCCCTAATATTAGATTTTTTGGTAAGGCCATTAATACTGTTCGTGGTAAATATGAAGATATTGAAAAGCATGGTGCACAAAATCTTTATGGTGAAGATGGTATTGCACAAGGTCAAGATTTATCAAATGTTGATATTGAAGACCATCTTGTAAGTATGGAAAATGATCTTGCCGTTAGTGGTGATATCATTGATACAATTAGAGATGAAAGTACTGATGGTGAGGTAAGTCATTTTCAAGCCTTGGCAACTGCAGTTTCAGGTACTGTAGGTAATGGTAACATAGCAGGTGTTGCTTTAGCAATTGCACTTGGTGGTCCAGGAGCTACTTTTTGGATGATTGTTTGTGGTCTTCTTGGTATGTCAACAAAATTTGTTGAATGTACGCTAGGTGTTCAGTATAGGGATGTAGGTGAAGATGGTACTGTTTATGGCGGACCTATGTACTACATAAGTAAAGGACTAAAAGAAAGAGGTTTTAAAACCTTAGGTAAAGTTGCTGCTGTAATTTTTGCAATTTTTTGTATTGGAGGTTCTTTTGGAGGTGGTAATGCAGCTCAATCTAACCAGGCTACAATTGTTATAAAAGAGCTTTTTAACTGGCAAAGTACTGCAGCCGGTGCAATAGTAGGTCTTGTGTTGGCTATTCTTGTTGGTGTAATTATTATTGGAGGTATAAAGCGTATTGCTCAAGTAACCGAAAAAGTGGTTCCATTTATGGCTATAATGTATGTTGTTGCTTGTTTATATATTATTTTAAGTAACTATACACTAGTAGATGACGCTATAGCTTTAATTGTTGACGAAGCATTTAAGCCAACTGCAATAGGTGTAGGTAGTCTTATAGGTGTATTGTTGGTAGGTTTTAAAAGAGCAGCATTCTCAAACGAGGCTGGTGCAGGTTCTGCTTCAATAGCACACTCTGCTGTTAGAACAAAATATTCTGCTTCTGAAGGTTTAGTAGCTTTATTAGAGCCGTTTATTGATACGGTAGTTATTTGCTCAATGACGGCAATAGTAATTATTATATTTAATTTTGGAGGAGCCTTCACTTATGGTGGTGATGGTTCTGGTTCAGTTTTAATTGATGGTGTAGCTTATGAAGGTGCCGGGATTACGGCAGTGGCGTTTGCTGAATACATTCCTTACTCAAACGTATTT
Source organism: Maribacter aquivivus (assembly GCF_900142175.1). Classification (NCBI taxonomy): domain Bacteria; kingdom Pseudomonadati; phylum Bacteroidota; class Flavobacteriia; order Flavobacteriales; family Flavobacteriaceae; genus Maribacter; species Maribacter aquivivus. The sequence goes on from NZ_FQZX01000005.1 coordinate 101,858, forward strand.
TTGACTATAGCAGTGGTATTATTTGCCGTATCAACGATGATCTCTTGGTCTTATTACGGATTACAGTCTTGGAAATATTTATTTGGAAGAGGTAAAACGGCTGATATCGTTTATAAGTTGTTGTTTCTTACTTTTATTGTTATTGGAGCAGCTGCAAGTATGAAATCTATCTGGGATTTCTCAGATGCTATGATATTTGCAATGGTATTCCCTAATATGGTAGGTTTGTTCTTTTTATTCCCAGTAGTGAAAAAGCAATTGACTAGATATTTAGACGCTATCAAACTAAAATATGATGCCATAGATAACTAAGTTTTAATATGACTTCATTTAAATCCCACTTCAGGTTCAATAAACAAGAACGAAGTGGGATTTTCTTTTTATTATTTTTTATAATTAGCGTTCAGTTGGGGTATTATCTGTATCAATCTATTACAGAAAATCAATCTTCACCATTGAAGCATGATGCGGTTATCCAAGCTGAAATAGATTCCTTAAAAGCTATAAGTCTAAAAAAGGATACAGTTCATATGTATCCATTTAATCCAATTTCATTACCGATTTTAAAGGCTATACACTTGGTATGTCAGTTGAGGAAATAGATAGATTACATAATTTTAGAAAGAAAGATGAATTTGTAAATTCTACAATAGAATTTCAAAATGTCACAAAAGTTTCTGATTCATTACTTAATATGATTTCTCCATACTTTAAGTTTCCAGAGTGGACTCAAAACAGAAAAAGTAAAACTTCCAATGCATTAACCTCTAGTTATAAGTCTAAGAAAGTTATTTGGAAAGATTTGAATACAGCTACGGCAGAAGATTTAAAAAAGATTAGTGGAATAGGGGAGAAGTTATCAGCTAGAATAATAAAATTTAGAGACCGCTTGGGTGGCTTTATAATTGACGACCAATTGTTTGATGTTTATGGTCTTGAGGCAGATGTTGTTGAAAGAGCTTTAAAACAGTTTAAGGTAGTTGTGAAACCAGATATTGTAAAAATAAATGTAAATACAGCAACGGCAGAAGAATTGTCTAAATTGATATATCTGCAAAAACATGTCGCTGAGAGCATAGTAAATTATCGTAATCTCAACGGAAGTATCAATTCTTTGAACGAATTAGTAAAAATTGAAGAATTTCCGGCTGAGCGTATTAATAGAATTGCTTTATATTTGTCATTATAAAAAAAAACGCTATGCAAAGTATGTACTTCACAGAAGAACATCAACTATTTAGGAACAGCCTAAAAGATTTTTTACAGAAAGAAGTAGTTCCTCATATTGATAAATGGGAAGAAACTGGAACAATAGAAAGGTTCATTTGGAAGAAATTTGGCGATATGGGCTATTTCGGTCTTTTAACTCCTGAGGAAGATGGTGGTCTTGGTCTTGATCTTTTTTATACTATTATTTTTTTAGAAGAATTACAAAAGGTTAATTCTGGTGGTTTTGCAGCTGCAATGTGGGCGCATGCATACTTGGCAATGACACATTTAAATAAAGAAGCGAATTCTTTTTTAAAGGAAAAGTACTTGCGACCAAGCGTGGATGGAGATAAAATTGGTTGTCTTTGTATATCAGAACCTTTTGGAGGTAGCGATGTTGCTGCTATGAGAACCACTGCTGTAAAGCAAGGTGATCATTATGTGTTGAATGGGTCAAAAACATTTATTACCAATGGTGTATATGCTGATTACATGATTGTGGCGGCAAAAACAAATCCAGAGTTAGGTAATAAGGGTATCAGTATTTTCGCAGTAGATAGAAATAGTGAAGGCGTGACTGCAAATAAATTGAATAAACTAGGTTGGAGAGCATCAGATACTGCCGAGTTGGCATTTGATAATGTGAAAATTCCTGCAGAGAACCTTATGGGTGATGAAAACATGGGTTTTTCATATATAATGGAGCATTTCTCATTAGAAAGATTGATAATGGGTGTTAATGCTCATGCAAGGTCAGAACATGTTTTAGATTATGCTTTAAATTATATGTCAGAAAGAGAGGCTTTTGGTAAGTCTATCAATCAATTTCAGGCGTTAAGACATAGAGTCGTAGATCTTCACGCAGATATAGATATGTGTAAAGAGTATAACTATTCTGTAGCTTATCGCTTAGATAAGGGGCAGTATGTAGTTAAAGAAGCTACAATCTCTAAATTAAAATCAACAAAGGTTGCAGACGAGGTTGCTTATGAATGTTTACAATTTTTAGGTGGTTACGGTTATATTGAAGATTACCCAATGGCACGTAACTTTAGAGATAGTAGATTAGGGCCTATTGGTGGTGGAACATCAGAAATATTAAAAGAAATAATTTCTAAAATTATTATCGATAAGAAGGAATATAAGCCGGCTACGGTATAGTTATCTTAATTAAAATTTTAAAAATCAGTTTAAAGGTTGTCTGTTTCAATATAGTTGTTATATTTGCAGCCTTAATCACAAAAGAGAGGAGGTTTAGCCCATGTTAATAATACCAGTAAAAGAAGGAGAAAACATCGATAGAGCTTTAAAACGTTTCAAACGTAAGTTCGATAAGACAGGTACAATGAGACAGTTACGTAAGCGTCAACAGTTCAATAAGCCATCAGTTGTTCGTAGAGCACAGATACAAAAAGCAGAATACATTCAAGGTCTTAGAGATCAAGAAGAAATCTAAATTTTGTTTTATAAAATTAAAATCCCGCAATTTGCGGGATTTTTTTTGTTCAAATTTCAACAGACCTAAAACTTTGATACCTTTAGATTATGTTTTTAACAGAGTTTATTTCTTATCTAACCTTAGAGAAAAATTATTCTAAGCATACTACAAAGGCTTACGAGAATGATATTCTTGAATTTAGTGCTTTCTGTTTATCTAATTATGATATAAGCGATATTGATACTGTAGAGTATAGTGTTGTGCGATTTTGGGTTGTTGATTTATCTGAAAGAAAAATTAACAATAGATCTATTAATAGAAAAATAGCGTCATTAAAAGCTTATTTCAAGTTTCTTCAAAAAATTGAGGTAACTGAAATTAATCCATTGAGTAAGCATAGAGCATTGAAAACTGCAAAGAAAGTTGAGATTCCTTTTTCTGAGGTAGAAATGGAAAATGTGCTTTCGCAAATAGAATATACAGAAGATTTTGAGGGTATAAGAGATGAGTTGTTAATACATGTTCTGTATGTTACTGGTATGCGTAGGGCAGAGGTTATTGCCTTGAAAGTGTCAGATGTAGATTTTGAAACAATGACAATAAAAGTCTTAGGTAAGCGAAATAAAGAGAGAATTGTGCCTATGCTAGCTGAAACCAAAGAAAAATTTACACAATATTTATTAGATCGTAAAAGATTGAATGTGGTGGTCGACGATAAATTTATGTTCTTAACGAAATCAGGCAATAAATTGTATGAAACCCTTGTTTATAGATTAATAAAAAAGTACTTTAGAGAGGTGTCCTCAAAGGTAAAGACGAGTCCGCATATTCTTAGGCACACCTTTGCAACGCATCTTTTGAATAAGGGAGCAGATTTAAATGCTGTTAAAGAGTTGTTGGGTCATTCTAGTTTGGCGTCTACACAGGTGTATACCCATAACAGTATAGCAGAGTTGAAAAAGGTTCATGCAAAGGCTCATCCTAGGGGGAACAAATAATTATTGTAAAATCAGGCTAAATTCTTAAAGCCATAAATTTTCTGACTATGAAAGTAAATACGCAATCGGTAAATTTTAATGCAGACGATAAGTTGATTAATTTCCTTCAAAATAGACTTGATAAGGTGGAAACCTTTTATTCTAAGGTAATTAGCTCAGATGTTTATATGAAAGTGGAGAATACTAGTGCTAAAGAAAATAAAATAGTTGAGATTAAGATTACGGTTCCTAGAGATAAATTTGTAGTAAAAAAACAATGTAAATCATTTGAAGAGGCTGTAGACTCAGCTTGTAGTTCGCTGGAACGTAGGCTAATAAAACAAAAAGAGAAAATAAGATTACAAGCTTGATAAAAATTTTTCAAAATTTGTTTTGAATAAACAAAAAATACTATACATTTGCAGTCCGTTAGAAATAGCGGGCTTTTTTATGACAGAAATAGTTGTGAAATAAGCCGATGTAGCTCAGCTGGCTAGAGCAGCTGATTTGTAATCAGCAGGTCGTGGGTTCGAGTCCCTCCATCGGCTCTAAAGTTCTTTAAAATATTAGTTTGAGGGGAGATACTCAAGCGGCCAACGAGGGCAGACTGTAAATCTGCTGACTACGTCTTCGCAGGTTCGAATCCTGCTCTCCCCACAAAACTATTTTCTAGAGGATTTTATTGAAATATTGTAATATTATAAGCGGGAGTAGCTCAGTTGGTAGAGCGTCAGCCTTCCAAGCTGAATGTCGCCGGTTCGAACCCGGTCTCCCGCTCTATAAATTTGACAGTAATGTCATCCCTGCGAAGGCAGGAATCTATCTTTTGGGTGGGTTCAACACTTTACGCCGGTGTAGCTCAGGGGTAGAGCGTTTCCTTGGTAAGGAAGAGGTCACGAGTTCAATTCTCGTCATTGGCTCAATTAAGGTATAAATTTGTACACTAATATAAACTAAGAATAAAATACATTAAACATGGCAAAGGAAACTTTCGATCGTTCCAAACCGCACTTAAATATAGGTACTATTGGACACGTGGATCACGGTAAAACTACATTGACTGCTGCTATTACTACTGTTTTGGCAAATGCAGGTCTTTCTGAATTGAGAAGTTTCGATTCTATCGATAACGCTCCTGAGGAAAAAGAAAGAGGTATTACAATTAACACATCTCACGTAGAGTATTCTACAGCTAATCGTCACTACGCACACGTTGACTGTCCTGGTCACGCGGATTATGTGAAGAACATGGTTACTGGTGCTGCTCAAATGGATGGTGCTATATTAGTTGTTGCTGCTACAGATGGTCCTATGCCACAAACTCGTGAGCACATCTTATTAGGTCGTCAGGTAGGTATTCCTAGAATGGTTGTATTCATGAATAAAGTGGATATGGTTGATGATGAGGAGTTAATCGAGCTTGTTGAGATGGAAGTAAGAGAATTACTTTCTTTCTATGAGTATGATGGTGATAATGGACCTGTAATCGCTGGTTCTGCATTAGGTGCATTGAACGGTGAGCAAAAATGGGTTGACACGGTAATGGAATTGATGGAAGCTGTTGATAGCTGGATCGAATTACCTAAGAGAGATGTTGAAAAAGATTTCTTAATGCCTGTTGAAGATGTATTTACAATTACTGGTCGTGGTACTGTTGCAACTGGTCGTATTGAAACTGGTGTAGCAAATACAGGTGATCCAGTTGAGATTATCGGTATGGGAGCTGAGAAATTGACTTCTACTGTTACTGGTGTTGAAATGTTCCGTAAGATTTTGGATAGAGGTGAGGCTGGTGATAACGTAGGTATCTTGTTAAGAGGTGTTGAAAAATCTCAAATTAGCCGTGGAATGGTAATCTGTAAGCCAGGTTCTGTTAAGCCACACGCTAAGTTTGAAGCTGAGGTTTATGTATTGAAAAAAGAAGAAGGTGGTCGTCATACACCATTTCATAATAACTATCGTCCACAGTTCTATGTAAGAACTACAGATGTAACTGGTAACATTGCACTTCCTTCAGGAGTTGAAATGGTAATGCCAGGTGATAACCTTACAATTACAGTAGAGCTTATTCAGCCTATTGCTTTGAGTATCGGTCTACGTTTCGCTATCCGTGAAGGTGGTAGAACAGTAGGTGCAGGTCAGGTAACTAAGATTATAGATTAATTTTAATCTAAAAGAGTATTGTGTTTAAGGGTGTCTTGCTCAAGCGGGACACCTTTACATGCAAATAATAGAATAGGTGATTTAATAATTGCTATTCATACGGGTGTAGCTCAGTTGGTAGAGCACTGGTCTCCAAAACCAGGTGTCGGGAGTTCGAGTCTCTCCTCCCGTGCCACAATAGAATTTGGAATATAGGTATCCTATTTGTTGAAATTGTAAAAAGAATTTAAATGTTCACATATATAAAAGAATCCGTTGAAGAGTTAAGGAATAATGTTACTCTTCCGTCACGTGCAGAATCATCTAACTTGATGGTTATTGTAGCTGTGTTTTCTATCCTTTTTGCTTTGGCAACTTGGGGAGTAGATACGGTCTTTAGTAAAGTGATTAAATCTTATTTCAACTTCGTTTTAAACTAGATAGGACTATGTCGGAAGTATTGGATAAAAAATGGTACGTTGTAAGAGCTGTCAGTGGTCAAGAGAATAAGATCAAAGGATACATTGAAAGTGAAGTAGAGCGTCATGGTTTCTCTGACTATTTAGAAGATGTTCTTGTTCCTACTGAAAAGGTTATTCAGATTAGAAATGGCAAGAAGATAAATAAAGAAAGAGTTTATTTTCCTGGTTATATCATGATCAAAGCCAATTTAGGTGGTGAAATGGTACATATTATTAGATCTATAACTAATGTTATAGGTTTTTTAGGGGAAACTAAAGGAGGGGATCCTGTTCCTTTGAGGAAAAATGAAGTAAATAGAATGCTTGGTAAGGTAGATGAGCTAGCTGTTAATACAGATAGTGTTGCTATCCCATTTGTGTTTGGTGAAACGGTAAAAGTAATTGATGGTCCTTTCAATGGCTTCAATGGTACTGTTGAGAAGATAAATGAAGAAAAACGTAAGCTTGAGGTTATGGTGAAAATTTTCGGAAGAAAAACACCTCTAGAGCTTAGTTACATGCAAGTAGAGAAAGTATAAGTATTAGATTAAGTGTTACATACATATAATTAAAGTAGTGTTGCTTCCGTAAACACACTTTCAATTTAATTTTAAACAATGGCAAAAGAAATAGGTAAAGTAGTTAAACTACAAGTTAAGGGAGGTGCAGCGAATCCATCGCCACCGGTTGGACCTGCCTTAGGAGCTGCTGGTGTTAACATTATGGAATTCTGTAAGCAGTTTAATGCTCGTACACAGGATAAACCAGGTAAAATATTACCAGTTGTTATCACCGTTTACAAGGATAAGTCTTTCGACTTCGTTGTAAAAACTCCACCGGCGGCAATTCAGCTATTGGAAGCGGCTAAGATTAAAAAAGGATCTGGCGAACCTAACAGAGTAAAATTAGGTAGTGTTACCTGGGACCAAATCAAGGCAATTGCCGAAGATAAAATGGTTGACCTTAACGCATTTACAGTAGAATCTGCTATGAGTATGATAGCTGGTACTGCACGTTCTATGGGTATGAAGGTAGCAGGAAAGAAACCTTTTTAAAATCTTAAAAGTAATTAAATGGCAAAGTTAACTAAGAAGCAAAAAGAAGCGCATTCTAAAATAGAGAAAGATAAATTATACTCTGTTACTGAAGCTTCAGCTTTAATTAAAGAGATAACCAATACAAAATTTGACGCATCTGTAGATTTAGCGGTTCGTTTGGGTGTAGATCCAAGAAAAGCTAATCAAATGGTTCGTGGTGTGGTAACATTACCTCATGGAACTGGTAAAGATGTTAAGGTTTTGGCTTTGGTGACACCAGACAAAGAAGCGGAGGCTCAAGAAGCAGGCGCTGATTATGTTGGGTTAGATGAGTATTTGGAGAAAATAAAAGGCGGTTGGACAGATGTTGATGTTATCATCACTATGCCAAGTGTAATGGGTAAATTAGGTCCTTTAGGTCGTGTATTAGGACCAAGAGGTTTAATGCCCAATCCAAAAACAGGAACTGTAACTATGGATGTGGCAAAAGCTGTATCTGAAGTAAAGGCAGGTAAAATAGATTTTAAAGTTGATAAAACTGGTATCGTACACGCTGCGATAGGTAAGGCTTCTTTTTCTGCTGATAAAATAGCGGATAATGCTAATGAGTTGTTAGACACTTTGAATAAGATGAAGCCAACTGCGTCTAAGGGTGTTTACATGAAATCAATTTTCATGTCTAGCACAATGAGTCCTAGTTTGCAATTAGATCCAAAGTCAGTTTAATAGCTGGTAGTTAAAAATTAAAAGTATGACAAGAGAAGAAAAAGCAACGGTTATAAAAGATTTGACTACGCAGTTGGCAGATAGCACCACAATTTATGTGGCTGATATTTCAGGTTTAGATGCAGGTACAACTTCTGATTTAAGAAGAGCTTGTTTCAAGGCTAATATTAGACTAGCTGTAGTTAAGAATACATTGCTTGCAAAAGCAATGGAAGCTTCTGAGAAAGAATTTGGTGAATTACCAGAGACATTAAAAGGGAATACATCTCTTATGTTTTCTGATGTAGCCAATGCCCCTGCAAAATTGATAAAGAATTTTAGAAAAAAATCTAAGAAACCTTTATTGAAGGGAGCTTTTGTTGAAGAGGCAATTTACATAGGTGATGAAAACTTGGATGCTTTAGTTAGCATTAAGTCTAAGGAAGAAATGATTGGCGAAATTATTGGATTGTTACAATCTCCAGCCAAGAATGTTATTTCTGGTCTTAAATCTGGTGGTGGAAAAATCGCTGGTATCCTTAAAACATTATCTGAAAGATAAGTACGCACAATAAACTAAGTATATTTTAAAAATTTTATTAAACGATAGAAAATGGCAGATTTAAAAGATTTCGCAGAACAATTAGTTAACTTAACAGTTAAAGAAGTAAACGAGTTAGCTGATATATTAAAAGATGAATACGGTATTGAGCCTGCAGCAGCAGCAGTAGCAGTAGCTGCCGGTGGTGGTGGTGAAGCTGGTGAAGCAGCAGAAGAGAAAACTGAATTTGATGTAATTTTGAAAGCAGCAGGTGCTTCTAAATTAGCAGTTGTTAAATTGGTTAAAGAATTAACTGGTTTAGGTTTGAAAGATGCGAAAGATATCGTTGATAGCGCACCAAAAGCTGTTAAAGAAGCTGTTTCTAAAGATGAAGCAGAAGGTATCAAAAAATCATTGGAAGAAGCTGGAGCAGAAGTTGAGCTTAAATAATAGCAACAACCATATTACTTTTGGTTTAGGTCTTTGCGCTTTTTGCGTTTAGACCTAAGCCATTTTATAGAATTAGGTATATTAAGAGGTATACTACTCATTTAGTACTCACGATCAAAACACTGTCCGTAGATGTTCACAAATAATACTGAAAGAATAAGCTTCGCTTCCGCAAGAAACACACCGGATTACCCGGATTTCTTAGATATTCAGATTAAATCTTTCCAAGACTTTTTTCAACTAGAGACTAAATCAGATGAAAGAGGGAATGAAGGTCTTTATAACACCTTCATGGAAAACTTTCCAATCACTGATACTAGAAATCAGTTTGTATTGGAATTTTTAGATTATTTCATAGATCCACCAAGATATTCTATTCAAGAATGTATCGAACGTGGTCTTACTTACAGCGTTCCTTTAAAAGCACGTTTAAAATTGTATTGTACGGATCCTGAACATGAGGATTTCGAAACAATTGTACAAGATGTGTATTTAGGTACGATTCCTTATATGACACCAAGTGGTACTTTCGTTATCAATGGTGCAGAAAGGGTTGTTGTTTCTCAGTTACACCGTTCTCCTGGGGTATTCTTTGGACAGTCTTTCCATGCAAATGGAACAAAATTATATTCTGCAAGAGTAATACCTTTTAAAGGTTCTTGGATAGAATTTGCTACCGATATTAATGGCGTTATGTATGCTTATATCGATAGAAAGAAAAAATTACCGGTTACTACATTGTTTAGGGCTATTGGCTTTGAGCGTGATAAAGATATATTAGAGATTTTCGACCTATCGGAAGAAGTAAAGGTTTCTAATGCCGGACTTAAAAAAGTACTTGGTCGTAAGTTAGCGGCTAGAGTTTTGAACACTTGGCATGAAGATTTTGTTGATGAGGATACTGGTGAGGTAGTCTCTATTGAACGTAATGAAATTGTTCTAGATCGTGATACTATTCTAGAGAAAGAACATATTGCAGAAATTATTGATGCAGATGTAAAGACTGTTCTTTTGCATAAAGAAAATAATGCGCAATCTGATTACGCAATTATCCATAATACATTACAAAAAGATCCAACGAACTCTGAAAAAGAAGCCGTTGAACACATCTATCGTCAATTACGTAACGCTGAGCCGCCAGATGAGGAAACAGCACGTGGTATTATTGATAAATTATTCTTTTCTGATCAACGTTACAACTTAGGTGAAGTTGGTCGTTATAGAATGAATAAGAAATTACAGTTAGATATTGGAATGGACAAGCAAGTCTTGACTAAAATAGATATCATTACTATAATTAAGTATTTAATTGAGTTAATTAACTCAAAAGCAGAGATTGATGATATTGACCACTTATCTAACCGTCGTGTTAGAACTGTTGGGGAACAATTATCTTCTCAGTTTGGTGTTGGTCTTGCACGTATGGCAAGAACAATTCGTGAGCGTATGAATGTTCGTGATAACGAAGTATTTACACCTATAGATTTGATTAATGCCAAGACATTGTCTTCTGTTATTAATTCTTTCTTTGGTACAAATCAGTTATCTCAGTTTATGGATCAAACTAATCCATTAGCAGAGATTACGCACAAGAGAAGACTATCGGCTTTAGGTCCAGGTGGTTTATCTAGAGAGCGTGCTGGTTTCGAAGTACGTGATGTTCACTATACACACTATGGTCGTTTATGTCCTATTGAAACTCCAGAAGGTCCAAACATTGGTTTGATTTCTTCATTATCTGTGTTTGCGAAAGTAAACCCAATGGGCTTCTTAGAGACACCTTATAGAAAAGTTACTGATTCTGTTGTTGATTATAAGAACTTTACTTATTTAAGTGCAGAGGAAGAAGAAGGAATGAAAATTGCGCAAGCAAACATTCCAATGAAAGAAGATGGTACTATTGATGCTGAAAAGGTTATTGCTAGAGAAGAAGGTGATTTCCCTGTTGTAGATCCATCAGAAATTCAATACACTGATGTTGCTCCTAATCAAATTGCTTCTATTTCTGCATCTTTAATTCCTTTCTTGGAACATGATGATGCGAACAGGGCTTTGATGGGGTCTAACATGATGCGTCAGGCAGTTCCTTTATTGAAACCACAATCACCAATTGTTGGTACAGGTTTGGAACGCCAAGTGGCTTCAGATTCTAGAGTATTGATCAATGCAGAAGGTGATGGGGTTATTGAGTATGTAGATGCTCAAAAAGTCACTATCAAATATGATAGAACTGATAACGAAAGATTAATCAGTTTTGAAGAAGATAGCAAAACATATTTCTTAGTTAAATTTAGAAAAACTAACCAAGGAACGAACATTAACCTAAAACCTATTGTACAAAAAGGGGATAGAGTTAAGAAAGGACAAGTTCTTTGTGAAGGTTATGCAACTGAAAAAGGAGAGTTGGCACTAGGTAGAAACTTAGTTGTAGCTTTTATGCCTTGGAAAGGGTATAACTTTGAGGATGCAATTGTGATTTCTGAAAAAGTTGTTCGTGAAGATATATTTACATCTATTCATGTTGATGAATATTCTTTAGATGTTAGAGATACTAAATTAGGGGCGGAAGAGCTTACACATGATATACCAAACGTTTCTGAAGAGGCTACCAAAGACCTTGATGAAAATGGTATGATTAGAATTGGTGCAGAGGTTAAGCCTGGAGATATTCTAATTGGTAAGATTACTCCTAAAGGTGAATCTGATCCAACTCCTGAAGAAAAATTATTACGTGCTATTTTTGGTGACAAAGCTGGTGATGTAAAAGATGCTTCTTTAAAAGCTTCACCTTCTTTAAGAGGTGTTGTTATTGATAAGAAATTATTTTCTAGATCTGTAAAGGATAAGAGAAAACGTTCAGAGGATAAAGAAGAGCTTTCTAAATTAGAGTTAGAGTACGAAGTAAAATTCCAAGAATTGAAAGATGTTCTTGTTGAGAAATTATTTACCATTGTAAATGGTAAAACTTCTCAAGGTGTTCTTAATGATTTAGGTGAAGAAGTATTACCTAAGGGGAAGAAGTATACAATGAAGATGTTAAATTCTGTTGATGATTTCGCTCACTTAGTTGGTGGAAGCTGGACTACAGATAACGATACAAATTCATTAGTAGCAGATTTACTTCATAATTATAAAATTAAACTTAACGATTTACAAGGTAACTTGAGAAGAGATAAGTTTACAATATCTGTTGGTGATGAATTACCAGCTGGTATTATGAAGTTGGCTAAAGTTTATATTGCTAAGAAGCGTAAGCTGAAAGTTGGTGATAAGATGGCGGGTAGACACGGTAACAAAGGTATTGTGTCTAGAATAGTACGTCATGAAGACATGCCATTCTTAGAAGATGGAACTCCTGTTGATATCGTTCTTAATCCACTGGGTGTACCTTCTCGTATGAACATTGGTCAGATTTATGAAACTGTATTAGGTTGGGCTGGTCTTAAACTTGGTAGAAAGTATGCAACACCAATTTTTGATGGTGCTACTTTAGATCAAATTAATGCTTACACTGATGAAGCAGGTATTCCAAGGTTTGGACATACATACTTATATGATGGTGGAACTGGACAACGTTTTGATCAACCAGCAACAGTTGGTGTAATCTATATGTTGAAACTTGGACACATGGTAGATGATAAGATGCATGCTCGTTCAATAGGACCATACTCTTTAATTACACAACAACCATTGGGTGGTAAAGCTCAGTTTGGTGGTCAGCGTTTTGGAGAGATGGAAGTTTGGGCACTAGAGGCATATGGTGCATCTGCAACTTTACGTGAGATTTTAACGGTTAAATCTGATGATGTTATCGGAAGAGCTAAAACCTATGAATCTATTGTTAAAGGCGAAACAATGCCAGAGCCTGGTTTACCAGAATCTTTCAACGTTTTAATGCACGAACTTAAGGGATTAGGTTTGGATATTAGACTTGAGGAATAGTTCAATATTTTATATTGAAGAACTATTAAGTAAAACAAATTAAAACATTATCAGCACGCTATTATGGCTAGAATAAAAGATAATAACCCAGTAAAAAGGTTTGATAAAATTTCAATAGGATTAGCTTCGCCAGAATCTATTTTGGCAGAGTCTAGAGGAGAAGTTTTAAAGCCTGAAACAATTAACTATAGAACTCACAAACCAGAACGCGATGGTTTGTTCTGTGAGCGTATTTTTGGTCCTGTAAAGGATTATGAATGTGCTTGTGGTAAATATAAACGTATACGTTACCGTGGTATCGTATGTGACCGTTGTGGTGTAGAGGTTACTGAGAAGAAAGTACGTAGAGACCGTGTAGGTCATATTAACTTGGTAGTACCAGTTGCTCATATTTGGTATTTCCGTTCTTTACCGAACAAAATAGGATACTTATTAGGTTTGCCATCTAAGAAATTAGATATGATTATTTACTACGAGCGTTATGTAGTAATTCAACCAGGTATAGCTAAAGGTCCTGAAGGTGAGGAGATTCAGAAAATGGATTTCTTGACTGAAGAAGAGTATTTGAATATTATTGATACTATACCACAAGAGAATCAATATTTAGAAGATTCTGACCCCAACAAGTTTATTGCTAAAATGGGAGCAGAGTGTTTAATTGATTTATTAGGTAGAATAGATCTTAAAGAACTTTCTTTCGAGTTAAGACATAAGGCAAATACTGAAACATCTAAGCAACGTAAAACTGAAGCTTTAAAACGTTTACAGGTTGTAGAGGCACTAAGAGAGTCTCAAGAGAATAGAGAAAATGAGCCGGAGTGGATGATTATGAAAGTGATTCCGGTTATACCTCCAGAATTACGTCCATTAGTTCCATTAGATGGTGGTCGTTTTGCGACTTCAGATTTAAATGATCTTTATAGAAGAGTTATTATCCGTAACAACCGTTTAAAAAGGTTGGTAGAGATAAAGGCACCAGAGGTAATTTTACGTAATGAAAAACGTATGCTTCAGGAAGCTGTCGATTCTTTGTTTGATAACACTAGAAAGGCATCTGCAGTAAAAACTGAATCTAATAGACCATTAAAATCACTTTCAGATTCATTGAAAGGTAAACAAGGTCGTTTCCGTCAAAACTTGCTTGGTAAGCGTGTTGATTATTCTGCACGTTCGGTAATTGTTGTTGGACCTGAATTAAACTTGTTCGAATGTGGTCTTCCAAAAGATATGGCAGCTGAATTATACAAACCTTTTGTTATCAGAAAGCTGATAGAAAGAGGTATTGTAAAAACAGTGAAGTCGGCTAAGAAAATTATAGACAAAAAAGAGCCTGTTGTTTGGGATATTTTGGAGAATGTATTAAAAGGTCACCCAGTATTATTAAACAGGGCTCCTACATTACACCGTTTAGGTATTCAAGCATTCCAACCTAAATTAATAGAAGGTAAAGCGATTCGTCTTCACCCATTAGCATGTACTGCATTTAATGCGGATTTTGATGGGGATCAAATGGCGGTTCACTTACCATTAGGACCAGAAGCAATATTAGAAGCGCAATTATTAATGCTTGCTTCTCAGAATATATTAAACCCTGCAAATGGTTCACCTATTACGGTTCCATCACAGGATATGGTCTTGGGTCTGTATTATATGACCAAAGAGCGTAAATCAACACCAGAAGTTCCAGTTAAAGGAGAAGGTTTAACTTTTTATTCAGCAGAAGAGGTTGAGATTGCTTTCAATGAAGGCATGGTAAATCTTAATGCAGGAATAAAAGTTAGGGCAAAAGATTTTAATGAAGAGGGTGAGTTGGTTAACAAAATTATACCTACTACAGTTGGTCGTGTTTTATTTAATAATCACGTACCAGAAGCAGCTGGTTATATTAACCAAGTATTAAACAAGAAAGCTTTAAGAAATATTATTGGAGATATTTTAGCGGTAACAAGTGTACCAGTTACAGCTGCGTTCTTGGATAAGATTAAAACTATGGGTTATGAATTCGCTTTTAAAGGTGGATTGTCCTTTAGTTTAGGGGATATTATTATTCCTGCAGAAAAGATGGATATGATTGGTGAAGCCAATGTTCAAGTTGACGGTATTATGGCCAATTATAACATGGGTCTTATAACGAACAACGAGAGATATAACCAAGTTATTGATGTTTGGACATCTACTAACGCTCAGTTAACAGAGTTGGCTATGAAACGTATCCGTGAGGATCAGCAAGGTTTCAACTCAGTGTATATGATGCTTGATTCTGGTGCAAGGGGTTCTAAGGAGCAAATTCGTCAGTTAACAGGTATGCGTGGTTTGATGGCCAAGCCTAAGAAATCTACTGCCGGTGGTGGTGAAATTATTGAAAACCCAATTCTTTCTAACTTTAAGGAAGGTCTTTCAATTCTTGAATACTTTATTTCTACTCACGGTGCTCGTAAGGGTCTTGCCGATACCGCTTTGAAAACGGCGGATGCTGGTTATTTGACTAGAAGACTAGTTGATGTTTCTCAAGATGTTATTATTAACACTGAAGATTGTGAAACTCTAAGAGGTGTAGAAGTTAAGGCACTTAAGAAGAATGAAGAGATTGTTGAAAGCTTAGGAGAAAGAATTTTAGGTCGTGTTTCATTGCATGATGTGTATAACCCAATGACTGAGGAGTTAATTCTTCAGGCGGGTCAGCAAATTATGGAAGTTGATGTGAAAAGAGTTGAAGCTTCTCCGGTTGAAAAAATCGAAGTTCGTTCGGCACTTACATGTGAAGCTGAAAAAGGAATATGTGCTAAATGCTATGGTAGAAACCTTTCTACTAATAAGATGGTTCAAAGAGGTGAAGCTGTTGGTGTTGTTGCTGCTCAATCAATTGGGGAGCCAGGAACACAACTTACACTTAGAACATTCCACGTAGGTGGTATTGCAGGTAACATTTCTGAAGATAATAAGCTAGAAGTAAGATTCTCTGGTGTTGCTGAGATTGAGGATTTAAGAACAGTAACTGGAGAAGGTTCAGACGGGAAACCTGCTGAAATTGTAATCTCTAGAACTAGTGAAATAAAAGTAGTTGATGCTAAAACAGGTATTACGTTAAGTACAAGTAATATTCCTTACGGTTCTCAATTATTTGTTGAAAACGGAGCTAAGGTTACTAAAGGTGATGTTATTTGTTCATGGGATCCATATAACGGTGTTATTGTTTCAGAGTTCCCAGGTAAGATTGCTTATGAGAATATTGAGCAAGGTGTAACTTATCAAGTTGAAATTGATGAGCAAACCGGTTTCCAGGAGAAAGTAATTTCTGAATCTAGAAACAAGAAGTTGATTCCAACATTATTGATTCAAGATGCTAAAGGTGAAACATTACGTTCGTATAACCTACCTGTAGGTTCTCACATTATGGTTGATGATGGCGATAAGATTAAAGAAGGTAAAATTTTGGTTAAGATTCCACGTAAATCTGCAAAAGCAGGTGATATTACTGGTGGTCTTCCAAGAGTTACTGAATTATTCGAAGCAAGAAATCCATCAAACCCAGCTGTTGTATCTGAAATTGACGGTGTTGTTTCTTTTGGTAAGATTAAGAGAGGTAATAGAGAAATCATCATTGAATCTAAATTAGGTGAGGTGAAGAAATATCTTGTGAAACTTTCTAATCAAATCTTAGTTCAAGAGAACGATTATGTAAGAGCAGGTATGCCATTGTCAGATGGTTCAATTACTCCAGAAGATATTTTAGCAATTAAAGGTCCTTCTGCAGTACAACAGTACTTAGTAAACGAAGTTCAGGAAGTTTATAGACTTCAAGGTGTGAAGATTAATGATAAGCACTTCGAAGTAGTTGTTAGACAAATGATGCGTAAAGTAAGAATTCAAGATCCGGGTGATACTATTTTCTTAGAGAATCAATTGATTCATAAAGATGATTTCATTATGGAGAATGATGAAATCTTTGGTAAGAAAGTAGTAATGGAAGCGGGTGATTCTGATAACCTTAAACCAGGTCAAATTGTAACTCCAAGAGAGTTGAGAGATGAAAATTCTTTATTGAGACGTGGTGATAAGGCGTTGGTAGAAGCAAGAGATGCTGTATCAGCAACAGCTACTCCAATTCTACAAGGTATTACTAGAGCATCGTTACAGACGAAATCATTTATTTCTGCTGCATCGTTCCAAGAAACGACTAAAGTATTAAATGAAGCTGCTGTAAGTGGTAAGATTGATACATTAGAAGGTCTTAAGGAAAATGTAATCGTTGGTCATAAGATTCCGGCTGGTACGGGTATGAGAGACTACGATAGTATTATCGTTGGGTCTAAAGAAGAATATGATGAAATAATGGCCAGAAAAGAGGCATTAAGATTCTAATTTTATATTAACCCTCAAATTTTATTTGGGGGTTATTTTTTTAATAAAACTATAATATGAGTGACAATAAGAATCCGAATCAAAAACAAATTAATATTGAATTGGATGAGAAGATGGCAGAAGGAATTTATTCCAATCTGGCCATCATTAATCATTCAGTTTCTGAATTTGTAGTTGATTTCATAAGTATGATGCCTGGAGCTCCAAAAGCAAAGGTTAAGAGTAGAATTATACTTACTCCGCAACATGCTAAGAAGTTTTTAAAAGCATTGAATGATAATGTACAACGGTTTGAAAAAGCTAATGGTACTATAAAGGATTATGAACAACCTTCTATACCAATGAATTTTGGTCCTACCGGTGAAGCATAATAAAAAAGCCCAACTTAAAAAGTTGGGCTTTTTTTTATTCAAATTCAGAAGTGAAATGAAATTTCACTGATGGATATTTCTGCTGTGTCATTTGCAAAGAAAATTGAGAGTCAGCTAGAAAAACCAGTTGTCCTTTTTTATCCTTAGCTAAGAATTTTTGCTTTACTCGTTCAAATTCTTTGAATTCATCTGTTTTTCTATTTTCAGTACCTACCCAACAGGCTTTATGCACATTAAAGTTTTCGTAGCTACATTTTGCTCCGTATTCATGTTCAAGCCTATATTGTATCACTTCAAACTGTAAAGCTCCTACAGTTCCTATTACTTTTCTTCCATTTAGTTCTAAGGTAAATAACTGGGCAACACCTTCATCCATCAACTGATCAATACCTTTATTAAGTTGTTTAGACTTCATAGGGTCAGCATTGTTGATATACCTGAAGTGTTCTGGAGAAAAACTAGGAATACCCTTATAGTGCAGACTTTCTCCTTCAGTTAATGTATCTCCTATTTTAAAATTACCAGTATCATGTAATCCCACAATATCTCCAGGGTATGAGATGTCTACTATTTCTTTCTTTTCGGCGAAAAATGCATTCGGACTAGAAAACTTTAAGTTTTTACCATTTCTTACATGTAAATATGGTTTGTTACGTTCAAATGTACCAGAGACAATTTTTATAAATGCAAGACGGTCTCTGTGCTTGGGGTCCATGTTGGCATGAATTTTAAAGACAAACCCAGTCATTTCTTTTTCGTTAGCTGCTACAAGGCGTTCTTCAGCATTCTTTGAGCGCGGAGTAGGGGCAATTTGAATAAAGCAGTCTAAAAGCTCCCTTACTCCGAAGTTATTTAATGCAGAACCAAAAAATACGGGTTGCTGTTCTCCTTTTAAATAGAGCTCTTTATCAAAGCTAGGGTAAACACCCCAAACCAATTCTAGGTTTTCTCTTAATTCAGTTGCTGCTTTACTTCCTATAATTTTATCTAACTCAGGATTGGTAACATCATCAAATGCTATGGTCTCTTCAATGTTCTTTTTACTATCTCCACTAAATAAGTTAATATTCTTTTCGAAAATATTGTAGATACCTTTAAAGTCATACCCCATACCTATAGGAAAACTTAAAGGAGTTACAGAAAGACCTAGTTTCTGCTCTAATTCGTCAAGTAGGTCAAAAGCGTCTTGACCTTCCCTGTCCATTTTGTTTATGAATACCAATATCGGTATTTTACGCATTCTACAAACTTCAACCAATTTAACTGTTTGTTCTTCGACACCTTTTGCAACGTCGATTACAACAATGACACTATCTACCGCAGTTAAGGTTCTAAAAGTATCTTCAGCGAAATCTTTATGACCAGGCGTGTCTAGTATATTAATTTTTTTACCCTTGTAGTTAAATGCAAGAACAGAAGTGGCAACTGAAATACCTCTTTGTCTTTCTATTTCCATGAAATCACTAGTTGCTGTTTTTTTAATCTTATTATTCTTCACAGCACCTGCTTCTTGTATCGCACCACCGAAAAGTAATAATTTTTCAGTTAATGTAGTTTTACCTGCATCTGGGTGAGAAATTATTCCGAAGGTTCTTCTACGTTCTATTTCTTGCTTAAAGGTCATATACAAAATTTGTGCAAAAGTAATATAAATTCAATTCTTAACATTTAGAGTGTACAAATGATAATTTTAAATTATTATTTTTTTTTGTATTTGTTTGATTAAATGGTTGTTAGATTTTTAAAGGTTAATATTTTCAATATTCTATAATCTTTTACTAAGATTTCATCGTAAATAAAATTGAAATGTTAAATATTCTTAATTAAAAAGACTTCTTTTTCTGTCGATTACCTATTTAATTCCTTGGTTAATCGAAAAAGAATTTGAGTTGATTCAATTATGATTTATCTTAGCAGCGTTTAATAAGAATGCCCCACTTTCTTACAAGCGAATATTAAAAACACTACCGAATGCCATGGTGATTAGTAAAACACTAACACTTATGGGTAAAATTACTTTTATATTACGTTACTTATTGTCGTTTAGAGCATTAGTTCTTGTGACAGTTCTATTTTTGACGTCATCATTTTCTGATTTTAATAATCTAGATTCCAATCTTTTCATTATGTATTGTGATACAGACGGAGATAGTGTGTTAGATGAAGATGATATAGATGATGACGGAGATGGTATAATAGATTCAAATGAAGATAAAAATTTAGATGGAGATTATAATCATACCACAAATCCTACCGATACGGACTGTGATGGTGTTCCGGATTATTTAGATATAGATTCAGATAATGATGGTATTTTAGACAATTTGGAAGCGCCGAATTTTCATAAATATAAACCGGCATCTGGAGTAGATTCTGACGGTAATGGTTTAGATGATATTTACGAAAAATACCCTGGTAGCGGAGAAGGTGTAAAAGTTGATGATAGGGATGGTGATGGTAAACCGAATCATCTTGATATTGATACTGATAATGATGGTATTCCTGATAATGTAGAAGCACAGACAACTGCTGGTTATGTTGCTCCAAATCCTGATAATACAGCAACTTATGCCTTAAATAATGGTATTAATAGTGCATATATTGGTGGTTTAATACCTGTAAATACTGACGGTACTCCACCTCCAAACAAACCAGACTATCAAGATTTTGATAGTGATGATGATCTTGTCCTTGATAGTAACGAAGGCAATGATTTCAACTTTGACGGAATCCCTGATCAGACCTATACAGGTATTGATACCGATGGTGATGGGTTGGATGATGGTTATGAAGGTTCTGATGTAAATGACGGTTTCGATGTCAACGATGAGATCAACGATCCGGCTAACGATCTGCCTGATACCGATGGTACCGAAGATGTGAACTATAGGGATTTGGACGATGACGGTGATGGAATTAACACACCGGACGAGGATGTCAACAGCGATGGTGATCCTACCAATGACGATACTGATAACGATGGTACTCCTGATTACCTTGATATAGATAATACCCTTGGTCCAGATACGGATGGTGATGGAGTAACCGATAGTGTAGATCTTGATGATGACAACGATGGTATATTGGATAGTGTTGAAGATCCTAATTTGGATGGGGATAATGATCCGCTAACTGATTCATTGGATAGCGATGATGATGGTATACCTAACCATTTGGATATCGATAGTGACAACGACGGAATTCCGGATAATGTAGAGGCACAGACCACTGATGGTTATATAGCACCTAACGAGGACGATGCCGCAACGTATGCTTCTAACGATGGTGTTAATAGTGCTTATATAGGCGGACTTACACCAGTAAATACAGATGGTGCCGATAATGTAGATTACCTTGATTTGGACAGTGATAATGATTCGGTACCTGATAACAATGAAGGTAATGATTTTAATTTTGACGGAATCCCTGATCAGGGCTATACCGGTGTTGATACTGATGGCGATGGTTTGGACGATGGATATGAAGGTTCAGATATAAACGACGGTTTCGATGTCAACGATGAGATCAACGACCCAGCTAACGACCTGCCTGATACCGATAGTACGGAAGATGTAAACTATAGGGATTTGGATGATGACGGTGATGGTGTGGATACACCGGACGAAGATGTCAACAACGATGATGACCCTACAAATGACGATAGTGATAATGATGGTACTCCTGATTATTTAGACCCTGATAGTCCTGGTCCTGATACTGATGGTGATGGTGTAGCCGATAGTGCTGATCTTGATGATGATAACGATGGTATATTGGATAGTGTTGAAGATCCTAATTTGGATGGAGACAACAATCCGCTAACTGATTCAATGGATAGCGACAATGATGGAATACCTAATCATTTGGATATCGATAGTGACAATGACGGAATTCCAGATAACGTAGAGGCACAGACTACTGCTGGTTATATCGCCCCTAATGAGGACGATGCAGCAACGTATGCTTCTAATAATGGTGTCAACAGTGCTTATCCTGATGGACTTATACCAGTAAATACAGATGGTACCGATAATGTCGATTACCTTGATTTGGATAGTGATAATGATTCTGTTCCAGATAACAATGAGGGTAACGATTTTAATTTTGACGGAATTCCTGACCAGAGCTACACCGGTGTTGATACCGATGGCGATGGTTTGGATGATGGTTATGAAGGTTCTGATGTAAATGACGGTTTCGATGTAAATGATGAGATTAACAACCCAGCTAACGATCTGCCTGATACCGATGGTACAGAGGATGTAAACTATAGGGATTTGGACGATGACGGTGATGGTGTGGATACACCAGACGAGGATGCCAACAACGATGGTAATCCAACCAATGACGATACTGATAACGATGGTACTCCAGATTATTTAGACCCTGATAGTAACCCTGGTCCAGATACTGATGGTGATGGAGTAGCTGACAGTGCGGACCTTGATGATGATAACGATGGTATCTTGGATAGTGTTGAGGATCCTAATTTGGATGGAGACAACGACCCTTTGACGGATCCTTTAGATACGGACAATGATGGAATGCCGAACCATTTGGATATCGATAGCGACGATGATGGCATTCCTGATAACGTAGAGGGCCAAACGACTGATGGTTATATTGCACCTAACGAAGACGATGCAGCAACGTATGCATCTAACGATGGTGTCAACAGTGCATATCCTGACGGACTTACACCTGTGAATACAGATGGTACCGACAATGAGGATTATATTGATTTGGATAGTGATAATGATTTGGTTTTCGATAATAACGAAGGCAATGATTTCAATTTTGACGGAATTCCTGATCAAATCTTTACAGGTGTTGATACCGATGGCGATGGTTTGGACGATGGTTATGAAGGTTCTGATGTAAATGACGGTTTCGATGTAAATGATGAGATCAACGACCCAGCGAACGATCTGCCTGATACCGATGGTACCGAAGATGTGAATTACCGTGATTTGGATGACGATGGCGATGGCATTGATACACCGGACGAAGATGCCAATAACGATGGTGACCCTACAAATGACGATAGTGATAATGATGGTACACCGGATTATTTGGATCCTGATACAATACCTAGGGAAGATTTAGATGTTATTGATGACGTAGTCTCTACGCCAGTTGATACCCCTATAGTAATAGATATTTTGGATAATGATTTAGGTATACCAACTGATGGAACGTTAACTGTAACCGATCCATCAAATGGGACTGTTGAAATCAACGATGGAG
>NZ_FQZX01000006.1 GCF_900142175.1 Maribacter aquivivus
GCGGACGACGATCTTTACTTCTTTCTTTTTATTACGAAAATTGCTTAATACTATAAGTGCTTCTTTCCTTTATAGGATCCTGTTCCATTCATGTCAACGATATTGCGGCGAAGGCCGCGATCGGGAATGCCCGATCTAAAACTTAGGTGGCCATGGCGACGGGGCCCACCCCTTACCATTCCGAACAGGGAAGTTAAGACCGTTTGCGCCGATGGTACTGCTATATCAAGTGGGAGAGTAGGTAGCCGCCTTTTTCGAAAGCCCTTTACAGTAATGTAAAGGGCTTTTTTTATACCATAAA
This sequence comes from Maribacter aquivivus, assembly GCF_900142175.1. Classification (NCBI taxonomy): domain Bacteria; kingdom Pseudomonadati; phylum Bacteroidota; class Flavobacteriia; order Flavobacteriales; family Flavobacteriaceae; genus Maribacter; species Maribacter aquivivus. The sequence continues at coordinate 302 of NZ_FQZX01000006.1, forward strand.
GTCAACAAACTATACTGCATATACGCTAGGTAACAAGAGATTATTCCACTACTACTACTACTACTACTACTACTACTACTTGAAATTAAATCATATGGATAAGTCATTTCTACGGTAACTCATCTCTACCTAGGATAGAAATTTCATATCTTTTGTATCGATTATCAAGTGTTCTATGTTTAAGAAGTGTAAAACTCTTATAAGGACATAGTCTACGCATAATCAAACTTAGATGGTTGTATATCTGAAAGTGAATCAGCAAATAAGAGGTATGCTAGTATTTCCAGTTTTTAAATGTTCCTTCTGTTTTATTTAGGACTTTGCATAAAAGAATCCCTGATGCTATATCTTTTAATGTATAATTACATAGTTTATAAGGTGAGTATAAAGTAAATTGAGTTTAAAGAACATTTATAAAAAAAACCTGAGAAGCTAGCTTTTCAGGTTTTTGATTGTTATGAATAGATATTGAAAATTAATTTGTAGTCTACAACGTATATTTAATCTTAATCTCTATTGATATCGAAGATGATACCTTCTTTCTGCATTTGAGAAATCTCATTTTTTGAATATCCATAAGTTATTTCAGAATAGTTCTCGTCTTTATCAATTTTATAAAGTCTAGACTTTTTTGATATTTCATAATCGTTTAAAGAAAGGTATAAACTATCTGAAGTTACTTTCTCAAGTTTCATCGTGGAATAACTACCATTATCAGCTTTGTACTCATATATATCACCAACTGCTGGAGCTGATAAATATAGCTGCGTATTTTCTTTGTCTTTTCCACCAGAATAAATTGCAAAGCCTATCAAGAGAGCTAATACTAAAAGTCCTGAAAACTGCCATATAGGTCCCTTCGCTTCACCTTTAATGTTTTTATATTGCATTTTAAGTGCCTCGGGCATTTGTTTTGGCGATAAGGTCTCTTTACAATGGGTGCAATAAGAACTACCACTTTTTCCTAATGGAAACATGGGAATCCAAAAAACATGAGCATGCTTTCTGTAAATATTGATGTAAATAGTATCTTGATTGTTGCAGTGTTGACAAATAATATTTCTAGTTTTTACCGAGTCAAGATTAGCTGATCCGGTACCGAAAAAAATCATGTGGTTTGGTTTTGTTATTAAGTAAATATAACGTTTTTAAAAATTATCTATTGTTATAAAAACTTTGAACACCAATATATCAGTCAATTACGAGGTAGTTATAGCATTCGAAATAATACTCTTAACAATCATTTTTGCGTGAATTCTAGAATTTTCTATAAACCATTTGTGGGTTTCCATCCCTCCACATATTACACCGGCTAGATATAGACCTGCTACATTGGTTTCCATAGTATCTGGATTGTATTCAGGTAATTTCTTTGCGTCATTACTAATATTGACACCTAGTTTTTCTAAAAAATTAAAATTAGGTTTATATCCTGTTAATGCTAAAACAAAATCATTTTCAATTGCTTCATCACCATCTGTTGTGGTTAAATTGATTTTATCTTTTGAAATTGATTTTAAAGTTGTGTTGTAATAAGCTTTAATGCTACCTTCTTCAATTCTATTAATGATATCTGGACGCACCCAGTATTTAACGCGTTGACCAACTTCTGAGCCACGAATTATTAAAGAAACCTCTGCACCTTTACGCCAACATTCAAGTGCTGCGTCAATAGCAGAATTACTAGCTCCAATTACGGCTACTTTTTGACCTGAATAATAATGTGGGTTGTCATAATAGTGTACTACTTTTTCTAAATTTTCTCCGGGTACATTCAATAAATTAGGTAGGTCATAGAAACCAGTAGCCACAACAACTCGTTTAGAAGTATAAGTGGCTTTATCTGAAACTATTGTAAATACATTTTCATTTTTTTGAACATTTTCTACTTTTTCAAATAGATTTATATTCAATTTATTAGAGGTTACAATACGTCTATAGTATTCTAATGCTTCATCTCGTTTAGGTTTAGCTTCATTGCTAATAAAAGGAATTTCGTCTATTTCTAATTTTTCAGATGAAGAGAAAAACTGCATGTTACTAGGGTAGTGAAAAAGTGAATTCACAATAGGACCTTTTTCTAAAATAAGGTAATTGAGTCCGTTTTTCTTTGCTTCTAGGCCACATGCAATTCCTATTGGTCCACCACCAACGATGACCATATCATATTCAGTTTTCATCCTTTTAATTCTTTTATAGTTTTAATTGGATCGGCACTTTTAAATACAAAACTTCCGGCAACTAAAATATCTGCACCTGCTTCAACTAATTTTTTTGAATTGGCAGTTGTAACTCCACCATCGACTTCAATTAAGGCAGCAGATTTTTTTCTGTTGATTAAAGCTTTAGTAGCTCTTATTTTATCATAGGTATTTTCTATAAATGACTGTCCGCCAAAGCCAGGATTTACACTCATAATCAATACAACGTCTATATCTTGAATGATATCTTCCAAAAGCATAACATTTGTATGCGGATTCAATGCAACACCCGCTTTCATACCCAATGCCTTTATGGCTTGTATAGTTCTATGAAGGTGCGTGCATGCCTCATAATGTACTGTCAATATATGAGCTCCTAGATTTGAAAATTCTTCAAGGTATCTATCAGGGTCTACAATCATTAAATGCACGTCTAAAGGCTTGGTGGCATATTTATGTATTGCTTTAACCACAGGCATACCGTAAGATATATTTGGAACAAAAACTCCGTCCATGACATCTATATGATGATACTCTGCTTCACTTGAATTAACCACTTCAACATCACGTTGTAGATTTCCAAAGTCTGCTGCTAAAAGTGATGGCGCTATACTTGCCTTTTTCATATGAATAAACATTAATTTTACATTACAAAAATACGAATTTGAAATTCGTTCTACTTGTGTTTTAGTTTTTGTGTTAACATCAATTAATCAATTTCTGATGCGCCATTTTTAGTTAGTATAGGATTTATTTTGGTTTTGTATTTATCTAAAATGTTATCCAGTTTTTCAAGTTCAATCTTAAGTTCTACAGATAGTTCTTCATACACTTTATAAGCACCGTTGGTTGGTTTTGCTTCGCCAGATTCAACACTGCGACGTAATGAAGCTAATCTATTATTTAGTTTTATAGGAAAATTCAAAGGATCCTGACCCGATTGGTTTTTTACTTGATACAATGCTTCTTCAACTTCTGATAAATCATTTAAAAATGGAGTGACTGTATTAGTATAGTCGCTGGTATCAATACTCTTTTTCAAAGCTGTAAGGGATTTTTTTATTTCACGAATTTTAATCACCGCTTCATTGGCAGCAGTAGTTTTACCCATAATTTTATTCGAAAGTTCAAACTGCTCATCTAAATCCTCTTTAGTAATACCTTTAAGATTGGGGTCCATTTTTATTTCGAAGGCATATGTTTTTTCATAATCGCCAGATTTCATTTTTACTTTATAAATTCCTAATGGAGCTTTTGGTCCTCGTGCAGGTCTGGCGCTCCAAATTATCATACCGTCAAAAGTGGTGGCGCCTGTATATCTCATATCCCAAGTAAACGTATTTATTCCTTTTGCAGTGGTAGGCTTTGTAGATCCGCCTTTCAGCCAATAAGGAATATTAGGATCTACCTCATATTTTGGTTTACTGCCTGTAAAGGTGTTGATTAATTTATCTTGAGCATCATAAATTTCAAAAGTGATGGTGTCTTTTTGTTCCTTTAAGTAGTATTGAATAGAGGCGTTTGTTAAACCTCTAAGCGCGTCTGTAGGTTTAATTAGAACAGCATCTTGCTTTGCCATTTCTGGGGTAAACTGTCTTATGGGTTGAATGTCATCCAAGATCCAGAATCCTCTTCCGTGTGTTCCTAATACCACATCATTATCTTTAATGACTAAATCTCTAACAGGAGTATCTGGTAGTTCTAGTTGAAGACTTTGCCATAGCTCACCATCGTTCATTGAAAAATATACTCCATGTTCTGTAGCTAAAAATAACAAACCTTCTTTTACAGGATCTTCACGTACGGCTCTTGCAAAATGACCATCTTCAATACCGGTTATTATTTTTGTCCAGGTCTTTCCATAATCATGCGTTTTAAATACATAAGGTTGTCTGTCGTCAACTTGATATCTATTTGCCGCTACATATAAAGTACCGGGGTTGTGTAGCGATTCATCAATAATACTTACCCTAGAAAATTTAGGTAACTCTTTAGGGGTAATGTCTGCCCAGTTTCTACCACCATCCCTTGTGATATGTATTTTACCATCATCAGAACCTGCCCAAATTGTATTAATATTATGGTTTGATGGAGCCAACGCAAAAACGGTAGCATAAATTTCTGGTCCGTTCATATCCATGGTGATAATGCCACCTGTTTTACCCAAGGTTGATGGGTCGGCATACGTTAAATCTGGACTTATCTTTTCCCAAGATTGTCCATCATCGGTTGTTTTCCAAATATGTTGAGAGCACGTATACATTACATTTGAATCTTGTGGCGCAAACATAATAGGGAATGTCCATTGCCAGCGCTCAGGTAATGCGCTTGCAGGTTCACCAGAGAAAAACCTAGGGTATACTTGAATATCTCTAGATTGACCGTTACTTCTGTCGTATCGCGTTAACAGTGCACCTTGGCTGCCTGCATAGAAAATATCTAGATTTTTAGGATGTTGGGTGATCCAACCACTTTCTCCACCACCAACGGCATACGCCCAGCCATCTCCTTGACCTCTAGCCTGCATATGACCCCAACCATCACTCGGTACTGCAATGGTACTATTGTCTTGTTGTGCACCCGCCACATGATAAGGAACATCATTGGTGGTCATTACATGATACAGCTGTGTGGTAGTGTAATCTTCTTCTGTCCATGACTTACCGCCATTAATACTTACAACACCACCCCCATCATTGGAAGAAATCATACGATCAGGATTATTAGGGTCTATCCATAAATCATGATTATCGCCATGTGGCACCTTAATTTTAGTGTCAAATGTTTTTCCGCCATCAGTAGATTTCCAAAAATCTACATTAAGTCCGTAAACGGTTTCTTTATCAATTGGATCGGCATAAATTCTAGAATAGTAAAAAGCACGTTGTCTTAATTTACGCTCGTCATTAGTACGTTCCCACGTTTTACCCGCATCGTCTGAACGAAAAACACCACCTTCATTAGCCTCTACTATTGCCCATACACGGTTAGAATCTGCAGGTGAAACTGTAACCCCTATTTTTCCTAAAGGTCCTTCTGGCATACCTGGGTTCTTTGATAAATCTGCCCAAGTTTCTCCGCCATCTGTAGATTTCCAAAGTTTGCAATCTGGTCCACCGCCCCACATTTTCCATGCTTTTCTTTGAACTTGCCAAGTACTCGCATATAAAACCTGTGGGTTATTTCTATCTATTATTAAATCTACTGCACCTGCTTTATCACTTACATACAATGTCTTTTTCCAATTTTTACCACCATCTGTACTTTTAAAAACTCCGCGCTCTTCATTGTCACCATAAGGGTGACCTAATGCAGCAACGTAAACAATATCTGGATTTGTTGGGTGAATTCTTATTCTTGAAACGGCTTGGGTTTCTTCAAGTCCTAAATGACTCCAAGTTTTTCCTGCATCAGTAGATTTGTAAACTCCGTCTCCTTGGGTAATGCTTCCTCTTAATTGCACTTCGCCCATACCAATGTAGACAATATCAGGATTCGTTTCTGCTACTGCAACTGCGCCTACAGAAGAACTGGTAATTTGCCCGTCAGTAACAGCTTCCCATTCATTACCGCCATCGGTAGTTTTCCAGAGTCCGCCACCGGTTGCACCAAAATAATACTCATTAGGTCTGCTAGGACTACCTGCCGACCCTAAAGAACGTCCGCCACGTACAGGACCAATATTTCGCCATTCTAGATTCTGATAGAATTCTGGGGTTATTGTTGCGGTTGTTTTCTTTGATCTTTTTTGTGCAAAACTGGAGCTAAAAGCGACCAATGTAAATGCAAGTAAAAGGTAGCATCTTTTCGTATTCATAAGGTGGAAGTTAGGTTGGTTCTATTGATGAAATAAAAGAATTTCACTTTGAAAATAATCAATTATTCTGCTAATACTGAATGATTTTTAAATTTTAACGGGAAGTTAGTTAAACCTAATTTCTAGACCAATTTGAATATTTTTTCATGAATGATAGAATCGTAATGTCATTATGATTTTTTGCGATATAGATAATATGAAATGCTATTATTTGGAATTTGGTAAGCGATATATTTAAATTGAATAACTAGATTGAAGTTATTAATTAGTAAAAGGGGAATTAATGCAACTTAAATTTTACTGCCAATAGATTAGTTAGCAGTTTTTAGGAATGTTTACGATTTTAGTTATTAAAAGAAAGTAGTTATTTCAAGTTAATTTGCCGCAAACCTTCGTAGATAGTAATGGCAACAGCATTGGCTAGGTTTAAACTCCTAATATGTTTGCTATACAATGGAATCTTGGAAGTATTTTCGATGTTTTGCTGTAATAATTCTTTTGGTAAGCCAACAGATTCTTTTCCGAAAACTAGAAACATATCATCTTCAAAATTCATTTCCCAATGATTTTTGGTAGCGGTGGCAGAAAAGAATATCATTTTTTTGTCTTTATGCTGCGCAAAGAATTCATCAACATTCTCGTACATAAGTACATTAAGGTGTTGCCAGTAATCTAGTCCAGCTCTTTTTAAGCGTTTATCTGTAAGTTCAAATCCGAATGGTTTTACCAAATGCAATGTAGATCCTGTACCAAGGGCTAATCTGCCGATGTTACCTGTGTTATTTGGTATTTCTGGTTCTAAAAGTACAATATTAAGACTCATTATTTTTTGAAGGATTGTAAGTATAAATGTTCAACTTTTTCACGAGCCCACGGAGTTCTACGTAAAAATTTTAAACTTGATTTTATAGACGGATTACTTTTAAAGCAATTAATATCAACTTGACCAGCCAAATCTTCCCAAGAATATTTTTCTGTAAGCTCTTCAAGTATTGTAGCTAGTTTAATACCATGAAGCGGATTATTGGGTTGAGAATCTGAACTCATGTTTTTATGAAATTTTATAGACTTATAATTATTTCTGAAAGGCAATGTACATTGATAGCGGTGGTACTTCAATATTGTTTTTCAATATATGTAGCCCTTGAAAGTCAAAGGTACTACCAGAAACAGCTTTTTGCCAAACTCCATCAATTTTATAATTTAATTTTTTGTTTGATGCGTTGTAAATCACTAAGATGTTTTTCCAATTATCATCGTTTGCATTGCGTTCTATTGTAAAGGAAACAAGATTATTGTTAGTTGTTTGGAATTTTAGATGTTCCCTTACTAGATCGGAGGTAGCCATATAAAAAGCTGGATGTTCTTTTCTTAGTTTTATTAGATTTTTATAGTAGTCAAAAACCTCTTTATGGTCATTCTTCCAATTCCAATTTAGTTGGTTGATGCTATCTGGTAAGTTGTAAGAATTGTGTTCTCCGTTTTTAGTACGAAGCATTTCTGATCCAGCATGAAGAAACGGAGTTCCTTGTGAGGTCAATACAATGGCGGTTGCCAATTTATCCATAGCAATTAATTCTTCTAATGTTGCATCTGGTCTTGAAATTTTAAGTTTGTCAAATAAGGTGTGGTTATCGTGGCATGAAACATAGTTGATAGATTGCCATGGTTCTAAGGTCCAAGGGTCGTCAGAATAATTTACATCTTCATATTCAATTTGAGGATGTTGAATGGCGCCTACAATTCCGAATTTAATGGATTCCTCGGTATTCTTGGCACCACTAACAAAACCTAAACTTTCATCTTCGAAAACTGAACCTTTTAATCCGTCACGTAAATCATCACTAAAAGCAGCAAATTTTGGAAGTTGCTGCATATGTTTTTTAAGAGCTCGTTTTTCTTCTGGTAGGGGTGAATCTGAAGCAGTCCATCCTTCGCCATATAAAAGTGCATCAGGATTTATTTCTATAATAGCTTCACCAATTTTATTCATGGTTTCAATGTCATGAATTCCCATGAGGTCGAAACGGAATCCGTCAATATGATATTCTTTCGTCCAATATAAGACAGATTCAATCATAAATTTTTGCATCATAACCCGCTCTGATGCAGTTTCGTTACCACAGGCAGCAGCATCTGAATAAGAGCCATCTTCCCAGTGGCGATAGTAATAACCAGGTACTTCTTGATTAAAATTAGATTCTTCTGTTTTGCCAGTATGGTTATATGCAACATCTAAAATAACCCCAATACCATTATCATGAAAATTCTTTACCATTTGCTTAAACTCTTTAATGCGCACTTCGGCATTAAAGGGATTGGTAGAAAAAGAACCTTCAGGTACATTATAGTTGTTAGGGTCGTAGCCCCAATTAAATTGTGGAGTCTCTAAATTGGTTTCGTCAATGGAGTAGTGGTCTAAAGTAGGTAAAAGATGCACATGGGTAATACCCAATTCTTTTAAATGGTCAATACCAGTAACAACATCATTTGGACCTTTAGTTTCTGCTTCTACTAACCCTAAATATGTGCCAGGTAGTGTTGAGCCAGACTGCGAATGAATTGTCATGTCACGAACATGTAATTCATAAATTATTGCTTCATTATATTTTTTGAGAGTAGGGGAAATGTCTTTTTGCCAACCCTTTGGGTTGGTGGATTCCATAGCTATGACCATTGCTCTATTGCCATTTACTCCAACAGCATTGGCGTAAATTCCCGGAGTTTCATTTAGCCACAAATCATTAATTTTAACTTGATAGGTGTAATAGATACCGTTTAAATCACCATCTACCTTTGTTTGCCAAATACCTTGATGCTTTTTTTTTAAGTTATAGTATGAAAAGACAGTAGAGTTATATCCATCTTTATAGAGCCTTATAATTACTTCTTCGGCATTTGGTGACCAAAGTTTAAAGACCGTAGCGTCTTCAGTGTATTGTATCCAAAGATTTTCGTTTATTGGGGTAGGGTAATTATTGAAATCAGTAATAGTCTTTTTTGTGTTACAAGAGTTGAACAGCGTAAAACTCATTAGAATTAGTACTGTATGTTTCATTAGGTTAATGTTGATACTCTAAGATAAGGAAAGATTATTTAGGGTATATATCAGTATATAGATACTTAACTTTTCAAATTAAAATATAAACTATTATAAATGAAAAAACTCCGGTAATCAGCCGGAGTTTATTCATCAATCAAAAAACGAACAGTCATGATAAACTGTTGTTACCGTTAAAATTACAACTAATATGCCAATATTGCCAATTTAAGGAATATTTAACGTGTAATTTTTATAGCTTGAACGCTTAGGAATTTTAACCCAAATACGTTTTTAATATTTTACTTCTAGAAGTATGCTTTAAACGTCTAATAGCTTTTTCTTTAATTTGACGAACTCTTTCTCTTGTTAGATCAAAAGTTTCACCAATTTCTTCTAAGGTCATAGAATGCTGATTAGCAAGACCAAAGTATAAGCGAATAACATCTGCCTCACGAGGCGTCAATGTTTCTAAAGCACGCTCTATTTCTGTACGTAAAGACTCATGTAATAATTCTCTATCTGGATTCGGAGATTCTCCACTACGAAGTACATCATAAAGGTTAGAATCTTCACCGTCTATAAGAGGCGCATCCATAGATACGTGTCTACCTGAGTTTTTTAATGATTGCTTTACGTCATCAACAGTCATATCCAATTCTTTAGCAATTTCTTCAGGAGAAGGCATTCTTTCATGCGCCTGCTCTAAGAAAGCAAAAGTCTTATTGATTTTGTTGATAGAACCAATTTTGTTCAATGGCAAACGAACGATACGAGATTGCTCTGCCAAAGCTTGTAATATAGATTGACGGATCCACCATACGGCGTAGGAGATAAATTTAAATCCCCGCGTTTCGTCAAAACGCTGTGCAGCTTTGATAAGACCAAGGTTTCCCTCGTTAATCAAATCTGGTAAAGTAAGGCCTTGGTTTTGGTACTGCTTAGCAACTGAAACCACGAATCTGAGGTTGGCTTTCGTAAGTTGTTCAAGTGCACGCTGATCGCCTGCCTTAATACGTTGTGCCAATTCTACTTCTTCATCAGCGGTAATCAAGTCAACTTTTCCAATTTCTTGTAAGTACTTGTCCAAAGATGCGGTCTCTCTATTGGTGACCTGTTTTGTAATCTTAAGCTGTCTCATTAAAATAAATTAAGTTCAATTTGCATAGACTGCATATACTTATACGTAAAAATCTTCCGAATGTTACAATTGGAGGCAAAAAACTTCATAAATCTGTTGAAATGCATAAAAAAAGCCCCAACATATATGTCGGGGCTTACTTTATAAACTTACAAGAGTATTAATCTCTTCTTGGTTTTCTATCGCGATCACGACTACGATCGTTTCCACGACGGTCATCTCTACGTTTATCATCACGTGGCGGTCTTTCTACAAAACCTTCAGGTTTTGGTAAAAGCGCTTTACGAGATACTTTCTCTTTACGTGTACGTTTGTCTAAGCCAAAATACTTAACATCGAATACATCGCCCATGTTTACAACATCAGATACATTTTCTGTACGTTCCCAAGCTAATTCACTTACGTGTAATAATACTTCGTTACCAGGTGCATCCATATATTCTACAACGGCACCAAAATCAAGCATTTTAATAACTTTTACTTCATAAACGCTATCAACTTCAGGCTTAAACAAGATAGAATCTATTTTTGCCATAACAGCATCAATACCTTTACTACCAACACCTAAAATTTCTACAATACCTTCTTCAGTAACAGGATCCTCATTTATAACGATAGTCGTTTCAGTTTCCTTTTGCATCTCTTGAATTACTTTTCCACCAGGACCAATTAAAGCACCAATGAATTCGTTAGGAACTCTACGAGTAACCATTGTAGGTGCGTGATCTTTAACGCTTTCAGCAGGAGCAGAAATCGTATCGGTAATTTTACCTAAGATATGTAAACGACCATCTCTAGCTTGTTTTAAAGCATTAACAAGAATTTCGTAAGACAATCCTTTTACTTTAATATCCATTTGGCAAGCTGTAATACCATCAGCAGTACCAGTTACTTTAAAATCCATATCTCCTAAATGATCTTCATCACCTAAAATATCAGATAAAACAGCATACTTTCCAGAATCAGCATCAGAAATTAAGCCCATTGCAATACCAGAAACCGGTTTCTTCATTTTAACACCAGCATCCATCATAGCCATTGTACCAGCGCAAACTGTTGCCATAGAAGAAGAACCGTTAGATTCCAAAACTTCAGATACAACACGAACTGTATAAGGACAATCTGCAGGAATCATACCTTTTAAGGCACGTTGAGCTAAGTTACCGTGACCAACTTCTCTACGAGATGTTCCACGAATAGGTCTTGCTTCACCTGTACAGAAAGGAGGGAAGTTATAATGTAAATAGAAGTTCTCTTCGCCTTCATAAGATGGCATATCTATTTTGTTTGCATCTCTAGATGTACCTAAAGTTACTGTAGCTAAAGCTTGAGTTTCTCCACGAGTAAAGATTGCAGATCCATGAGTAGATGGTAAATAATCAACCTCACACCAAATAGGTCTAATTTCATCAGTCTTACGACCATCTAAACGTAAACCTTCGTTTAATGTTAAATCACGTACAGCTGCTTTTTCAGCTTTGTTGTAATATTTAGAAATTAATCCGCCAAAATCAGCTTGCTCTTCTTCAGAGAAAGACGCTTTGATTTCTTCTTTGATTTCACCAAAAGCAGCACTACGCTCATGCTTAGCAGAACCTGCTTGAGCAATAGCATATACTTTATCATAAGCCATGTCGTGAATTTTCTTAGCTAGATCAGCTTCTTCTCTTTCACCTTGGTATTCACGAACTTCTTTTTTACCAAAAGCTTTAGCCAATGCAACTTGAGCAGCACATTGTACTTTAATTGCTTCATGAGCAAATTTGATAGCCTCTGTCATTTCTTCTTCAGAAATTTCATCCATTTCACCTTCAACCATCATTACAGAATCAGCTGAAGCACCAATCATCATATCGATGTCAGACTCTGCTAATTGAGCGCGAGTTGGGTTAATAACGAATTCGCCATTTACACGAGCAACTCTAGCTTCAGAAATTGGGCATTCAAATGGGAAATCTGATAATTGAATAGCAGCAGAAGCAGCTAAACCTGCCATTGCATCTGGCATAACGTCATCATCATGAGACATTAACTGAATCATAACTTGTGTTTCTGCGTGGTAATCTTTTGGGAATAACGGACGTAAAACACGATCCACTAAACGCATAGTTAATACTTCACCGTCACTTGGTCTTGCTTCTCTTTTAAAGAAACCACCTGGGTAACGACCTGCAGCTGCAAATTTTTCACGGTAATCTACCGTAAGTGGAAGAAAGTCCACATCACTTTGTTTGTAATTGGAAACTACTGTACATAATAACATACATTTTCCTGATTGAACAACAACAGAGCCGTGAGCCTGTTTTGCCAATTTTCCTGTTTCGATAGAAATTTCTCTACCGTCACCAAGGTCTATGACCTCTTTAAATACTTTTGGAATCATAAAATTCGATTAAAACCTGCGTATTGCAGATTTGTTAAACAATGGTCTTTCCGACTGAAATTTCTCTGGTCGGAGTTGTTGTGTTGTGTTGTGTTGACCAATGAAAAACCGTGTGTAGCTTTTTGTTCGCCTTTGCCAAAGTGTTTGGCTTAATCTCCCAAGGCATGGAGTAATTAAAAAAAAGGGGATAGTTAACTATCCCCTTTTTTGCAATATTATTTTCTAATACCAAGCTCTTTAATTAGCTCTCTGTATTTTACAATATCATTTTTAATCATGTAATCAAGAAGACTTCTTCTTTTACCTACTAGTTTCACAAGTGAACGCTCAGTGTTGTAATCTTTATGATTTTTTTTCAAGTGACCAGTTAAGTGGTTGATTCTGTGTGTAAATAAGGCAATTTGCCCTTCTGTAGAACCAGTGTTTTCTGCTTTACCACCGTGTTTCTTGAAAATTTCTGCTTTTACTTCTTTTGTAAGATACATTCCAATATTATTTTAAATGATTTTTATGTATTATGATTGATTTTCAATCAGGGCGCAAAGATACTCTTTTTTTAATATAAGAAACTATATCGAATCAAGAAATAAATTTAGGCTTCTTTAGATCTCACAGGGTTGTTCTGAATTAGGTCAATATATAGGTTAACCTTTTTCTTTAAATCTCTTCTGTGAGAAATAAAATCTAAAAAGCCATGCTCCAATAAAAACTCTGAAGATTGAAAACCTTCAGGTAATTCTTTACCGGTAGTATCTTTAACTATACGAGGACCTGCAAAACCGATCAAAGCACCTGGTTCGGCAATATTAATATCGCCTAACATAGCATATGATGCCGTTGTACCACCTGTTGTAGGATCTGTACATAATGAAATGTATGGTAAACCAGCATCAGATAATTGAGCCAATTTAGCAGATGTTTTAGCTAATTGCATTAATGAAAGCGCAGCCTCCATCATACGTGCCCCACCAGATTTAGAAATCATCATAAATGGTGTTTTCTTTTTGATGGCGTGGTCAATACCACGAGCAATCTTTTCACCTACAACACTACCCATAGAACCGCCAATGAATTTAAAATCCATACAGCAGATAACGATATCTTTACCAAAGGACTTTCCGTATCCTGTTCTTACAGCATCTTTAAGTCCGGTTTTTTTCTGTGCAGCTTTTAAACGCTCGCTATATTTCTTGGTATCCTCAAATTTTAAAGGGTCTTTAGAGGTAAGCTTTTCATCAAGTTCAGTAAACTTATTGTTATCGAACAGGATTTCAAAGTATTCTTTACTACCGATCCTTACATGATAATCATCTTCTGGGCTTACATAAAAGTTTTTTGCAAGATCATCAGACTCGACAATTTTACCTGTGGGCGATTTGTACCACAAGCCTTTTGGAGTGTCTTTTTTTTCCTCGGTAGAGGTTTGTATCCCTTTTTCTTTTCTTTTAAACCAAGCCGTCATATCATCCATTTATTGGTTAATCTAAAGTTTATTAAAGCGTATTAACGTTATTTAAATCTTCAAACGCTTTTTTCAAACGCTCAATAAAAGCAGTTTCACCTTTTCTTAACCAAACTCTTGGGTCATAATATTTCTTGTTAGGCTCATCTGATCCTTTAGGATTTCCAATTTGTGCCTGCAAGTAATCTTTATTATCCTGTACGTAGTCACGAACACCTGCTAAAAATGCATATTGTAAATCAGTATCAATGTTCATTTTAATAACACCGTAGCTGATACCTTCTCTAATTTCTTCTACTGTTGATCCAGAACCACCATGGAATACAAAATCGATATGGTTATGCTCAACCCCGTATTTCTTAGAAATGTATTCTTGAGAATTCTTAAGGATTTTCGGAGTTAATTTTACGTTACCTGGCTTATATACACCATGAACATTACCAAATGCAGCGGCAATTGTAAACTTAGGGCTAACTTTAGAAAGCTCTTCGTAAGCATATGCTACTTCTTCTGGTTGTGTATATAATTTAGAATCATCTACATCAGAATTATCAACACCATCTTCTTCACCACCTGTAATACCTAATTCGATTTCTAAAGTCATGTTCATTTTGCTCATGCGCTCTAGGTAACCTTTACAAATTTCAATGTTCTCTTCTAAAGGCTCTTCAGAAAGATCGATCATATGTGAACTGAACAATGATTTACCAGTTTCAGCGAAATGTTTTTCACTAGCATCTAGAAGACCGTCGATCCAAGGCAATAATTTTTTTGCACAATGATCTGTATGTAGAATAACTGTAGCACCATAAGCTTCTGCTAATTGGTGAACATGTTTTGCACCAGCAACTGCACCTAAAATAGCTGCTTTTTGCCCATCATTAGAAAGACCTTTACCAGCATTAAACTGAGCTCCACCATTAGAAAATTGAATGATAACAGGAGCATTTAAGCTTGCTGCTGTCTCTAAAACACCATTAATAGTATCTGAACCAATAACGTTTACCGCAGGTAATGCAAATCCTTTTTCTTTTGCGTAGTTGAAAATTGCTTGAACTTCGTCTCCGGTTGCAACTCCCGGTTTGATATTGTGAGCCATAATTATGTAGTTGTTTGTTTCTAAAAAAAAATGAAAAACAAAAGTAATAAAACAATTATATTTAAAAGGGATAGTTGATGCCTATTTGCAATACAGAATTCGCAAAATTATAATCTCTAAACCAACGTTTAGACTGAATTTCAGCAGGGTTGTAGGTTTTAAAGCCTAAATCTAACCTAAAAAGAAAGTAGGTAAAATCGTATCGCAGCCCAACACCGGTACCAAGAGCAATATCCTTTAAAGATCCCAATCCGTCAAAAGTAGCGTCAGGGTCTTCTACATTATCTAGAACGTTCCAAATGTTACCGGCATCGGCAAAAATTGCTCCGTTAATGTCACCAACAACAGGAAATCTATATTCTAAGTTTAATGCTAATTTTAAATTTGCTTCATTAAAATCATTTACTGCAGATACACTACCAGGACCTAATGAGTAAGGGAACCATGCGCGGTTATCGTTTGAGCCACCACCAAAATAACTTCGTACAAAAGGGATGTTGTCAGAATTGCCGTAAGGTATAGCAATACCGAAAAAAGCTCGCGCAGCTAATACATTTGAACGTGATAAGTCCCAATATTTAACATACTCAAATTCATTTTTAATGTACTGTGAAAATGGAACACCAAAAACTAAAAGTTGGTCATTGTCATTTTTGTTAAAGGGTATAAATGATGAAAATGCAGATAAAACATTTCCAGCGCCTTCAATCTTCCAGCGAAATTGATAAAATGAATTATCGATGATTCCTGTTCTATTCGTTTTATTGAACGTGTAGTTTGTTGCGAAAATTAAATTGTTTTCAGTAAGTCTAATTCTTCTTTCTTCAATTGAACTAACATCATCAAAATCGCTGGTAGTAGAAGCTACTTCATTATCTAAAATAGCACTTGTGAATCCTTTTGTACCTGATGGAATTATTAAATTAAGTTCAGTGTCGCTATCTCCTGTTTCAAAATAATCGGCTAATTCTGGGTATAAATCAGCGTCCTCATATGTGTCAGCAATATCGTCTAAGAGTTCATATGTGTTTGTATAGACATTATAGAACCTGTTACTGTTTACGTTTCTTACAAATTGGATATTCAATAATTCAACATCGTGATTTACAAAATCGCTTGGTGTCCAGCTGTAGCCTAAAACGGTGTTGAATGTCTGCTTGTCTAGACCAATATTATTCTGAAAATTGGTTCCAATAGCAATTCTAGTTTTAGGTAGCGTGTAATTAGGTATTATTCTAGACGTATTAATGAAAGGAAACCAAATTCTTGGGAAATCTAAAGTTACATCTCCACCAAATTCTGAGAAATAGTTGGCTTCAAAAGTATTGCTGCTCAAAAGACCATAAGATCCATTTGCAGAAATACTTAAGTTTTCTGCTCCTTTAAAAATGTTTCTTATAAGTAGGGTAGTACCTAGGCCAACACCTAATCTACGTAAGTTAGAACGACTAACTTCAAAATCAGTCCCGAGCGTATATTTGGTTTTTGGGGCTAAATAAATATTGGTATTTACTTGGTTGCCTAAGGAGTCCGCTTCAAAAATAATGTTTGGATACTTAAAAACATTAAGTGCGTTTAACTGTCTAGAAGTTCTAATTTTATCTACATCTCTATAAATACTATCCTTTTTAAAAAAGATGGCATTTGCCAAAGTTTTTGGTTTAATGTCAAAATTCTTAGAGTAATGAATGGTATAATCTTGGTAATCTAGTGTGTAAAGAGAATCTTGGGTGCTTGTAGATAGGTAGTCTGTATAGATATTAATCTTATTAATTTTTTCAACTTTATAAGCAGATGTCGTTACTTCGTTTTCACCTCTAGTTTTTAAATCACCAATATTAAGGGTGATATTCATTTTTTGGTCATCTGCAGATCTAGTGGTATCCCTTAATATATCGAAAGTAATGGAGCTTTCTTGAAAATTTCTAATACCACTATTTCTAAAAATACCTGTTAGTCGTTCTCTTTCGCTGTTAAAGTTAGATAAGTCGAATTGCTGGCCTTCTCTTATTAGTGAGTTTGCAGAATTTAAAAAATAAAGCGAGTCGATTGCGGTTGATGAAATATTGTTGCCAAGAGAATCTATCATATAAGGGTCTCCTAGTGCTATATGATAATTTACTTTTGCTTTCTTATGTTTAGTACTGTCAATAAGGTATGTGGTAGAGTTGGTGAAAAAACCCTTACTCTGATAATAGGCACTTAATTTTGCTAAAGTTAAACGTGTTTTTGTAGTATCAAGAATAGTAGGTTCTTCTCCAATATCTTTAAGCCAGTTGCTAAGACCTTTTACCATAAAAGACTCCCCTAAACGCTCTACTTGTTTAGCGGAAAGTAATTTTGTAAGTCTCTTTTTTCTGTTTTCTTTCTTATAAAGCCATTCATTAAAAGAGGAATCCGGATTTTCTTTGGCTAGGTTATATAAATTAAGTCTTAATGGATATCCTAATACGGTAGAATTGGATTTTTGATAGATAAGACTTTCTAATTCTTCGTTATTTACTTTTATAGAATCGGCGTAGATGGAGTTCTTAATTACCAAATATTCATCTTCCTCAACTTTTTTAAGCGAGTTACAGGATAGCAAGACTATTGCCAGTAGTGATAATAAGCTTAATTTAGCCATGTTGTTTTTGGAGCAAAGTGCCATCCTCATATAAATCAAAAATACATTATTTGAATGGTTGTCAAAAGTGAATTGAAACTTATCAAAAGTCTACAGCAAAAAAAGTGCCGAAATGAGCATGGACTTTTTGTTGTTGAAGGTAAAAAGACCGTGGAGGAAGTATTGAATTCCAACATGGAGATTTATAAATTATTTACTGTTGATTCTAATGAATTGGAAACTGGTGACGTACCGTTCTATTCAATATCAAATAAGGAATTATCACAAATAAGTAGCCTTAAAAATCCTAATGGATATCTTGGGGTTTTTCATATTCCTAAACCAACAGATCAAATTCTTTCAGATTGGATTTTAGTATTGGATGGTGTGCAGGATCCAGGTAATTTGGGTACCATAATTAGATTGTGTGACTGGTTTGGAATTACAGATATTATTTGCTCAACGGATACTGTTGATTGTTATAATCCTAAAGTGCTACAAGCAACTATGGGTTCTATTACCAGAGTAAATGTTCGATATAAGGGTCTTGATGCTTTTTTAAATTCAACACAATTGCCGGTGTATGGAACATTTATGGATGGGGTTAGCGTAAATAATACAAAACTGCCGAATAAAGGAATAATGATTATGGGTAATGAGGGTAAGGGTATTTCAGATACAATTGCTCAATTATGTACGGACAGGTTGGCTATTCCTCAATTTGGTGATATAACTACAGAGAGTTTAAATGTGGCATCCGCTACGGCAATATTGCTTCACGAAATTAGAAAATAGATTAGGCTATTAATTTACATGATGTAACAGTAAAGTAAGATCTTAAATTTTGCTAATTACTATTCAAAAGTAAAATTGATGAAAAGACCACGAGTTTTTAAAGATTCAATATTTCCGGTCCAAGGACTATTTGGGTCTTGATCTGGTACTAGTTCATCGGTTAAGGCAAAAACACCTCGTATGGATGGAGTGAATTTAAAGTATTCCAAATAAAAATCTATGCCAAAACCTAGTTCGTAATTATAAACCCATTTTTTCATTCTAAAAGTACCAGAGCTGTTATCATCTAGACTTTCTTCATTACTACCTAGATTTAAACTACGTGAGCCACCAGCTAATAAAAATGGTTTAAAATTCCCGAATCTTCGTGTACTTGCTTTAAGTAGAACAGGAAAATTTATATAAGTAGATTTAACTTCTCGAATAGCATCACGTTCATCATCAAAGCCAGGAAAACCCATTAATCTTGATCCGTAATGTAGACCTGGTTCAAAGCGCAGGTCTAAAAATTCATTAAGTCGCAGTTCGCCAATCAATCCAACATTAAATCCAAAACTTTTGCTAACTAAGACATCTTGTGCATTTTCCTTGTATTCAATTTTGAAATCATACTGATTTAAACCTAAGAAATAACCCCAGTTAATGAGTTTTTTATCCTCGTTCTGTTTGTTCAATATGGGACTTTCGTTGAATTGAGCACTCAATATATTCGTTATCAACAACGTTAGGCTTATAAAAAACCACTTCTTCATATATGCTGGTTTACGATTGTAAAACGTCAAATATATATTGTGAGTATGCTAAAAATAAATATTAGCCTTTTTCGCAACATAAATTGATGCAACCCCAAATGTTTGAGGTTTATTCGTTACATCTATAAACCCAATTTCGCGTAAAATATTGTTGAAATTTTCGCCATGTGGAAAAACAGAAGCAGATTCGCTTAAATAGCCATAAGCAGAATCGTCTTTCGAGAATAATTTTCCTATTAGTGGGAGTATATTTTTAGTATAAAAGCTATAGCCTTGTCTGTAAGGCGTTTTGGTAGGTACAGAAGTTTCTAAAACAACCAACGTGCCATTTGGTTTTAAGACACGTAGAATTTCTGCCATACCGGTATTCAAAGTTTCAAAATTTCTTACTCCAAAAGAAACAGTTACGGCATCAAAAGAATTGTCTTCGAAAGTTAGTTTCTCACTATCACCAACAACCATTTCAATAGTGCTGTTTAGTTTTTTATCGGTGACTTTGTCTTTACCAACAGCTAGCATGCCTGGAGAAATATCTAGACCTACAATCTTTTTTGCACCTGTTTTAACAAGAGCAATTGCTAGATCTCCTGTACCTGTAGCAATGTCCAGAATAGATTGTGGTTTTTCTTTTTTTAATATTTCAACAACTTTTTTACGCCATTTAATATCTATGCCAAACGATATTACGCGGTTTAGACCGTCATAATTTTTAGAGATAGTATCGAACATTTTAGTAACCTGTTCCTTTTTTCCCAGGTTAGAATCTTTATATGGCGTAACTTTTTGGGGCATTTTATTGCTATTTTTTTGGCAAATATACGATATAGCTAGTGCTTTATTCCTTTTTAACCATTTAGGTTGGTTGTTGATGGTTAAAGAATTGAAAATAAAGAATAAACTAATTTAATTATGTAATTTTGCCCCATAATAAATGCTATATATTTCAACACTACTTTTAAGTATATATAATAGTTAAGAGAAGAAAATTAGTGCTTGATAATTAGCGGTCTAATAAAATAAATGAAGATTATAATTGCTGGTGCTGGGGAAGTAGGCTTTCATTTAGCCAAGTTACTCTCTTATGAATCACAGGATATTACCTTAATCGATTCTAAAAAAGAAAGTCTTGCTTACGCAGATAATCATCTAGATATTCGAGTTTTAAAAGGTGATGCAACTTCTATTGCGGTATTAAATGATGCTCAGGTAAAAGATTCAGATTTGGTTATTGCAGTAACTTCTTCAGAAACTACGAACTTAACACTTTGCATGCTGGCTAAGCAATTAGGCTGTAAGCGAACTATTGCCAGAATATCGAATACAGAGTTTATTAAGAATAAAGATTTATTGAGGTTTTCAGATTTAGGTATCGATGAGTTGATATCTCCGGAAGCTTTGGCAGCAACTGAAATTCAGATGCTTTTAAATAAATCTGCGTTTAATGATACTTATGAATTTGAAGATGGAGAGTTGATCATGGTAGGTGTATCATTATTGAAGTCGGCACCATTTGTAGGTAAGCAAGTAAAAGAAGCGGCTAAGATTTTTCCAGAATTACACTTTATGCCAATTGCATTACAGCGAACAGGTACTCAGTATACGGTAATACCTAGAGGTGATACTGTATTTAAAGAAGGTGATCAAGTGTATTTTATAACCGTAAAAAAAGGTGTAGATGAGCTTTATAAATTAACCGGAAAGAAAAAAGCCGAAATCAAGAATGTAATGATTCTTGGAGGAAGTAAAGTAGGTTATAAAACAGCTAGAGATCTATGTGCTAACAAATTCAACGTAAAGTTGATAGAAAAAAACAAAGAAAAAGCCTTTGATTTAGCAGATGAGTTGCCAAATGCACTTGTAATTAATGGTGATGGCAGAAATGTTGAATTGTTAGATGAAGAGAGTTTAGAATCTATGGATGCCTTTATTGCGGTAACTGGAAATTCTGAAACGAATATTATGTCTTGCTTGGTAGCAAAATCAAAGTATATAAAAAAGACGATAGCCCTAGTTGAGAATATGGATTATTTTCAGCTCTCTCATTCTATTGGTATTGATACATTGATCAACAAAAAACTTTTAGCGGCTAATAATATTTTTAGGCATATACGAAAAGGAGAGGTTGTTGCCTTAATGCGTTTGAATAATTTAAATGCTGAGATTTTGGAATTTATAGTAAAAAAGAATTCAAAAGTAACCGGTGCAACAATTAGGGAGCTAGATTTTCCGAAAGCGGCTACTATTGGTGGTGTTGTTAGGGATGGTGTTGGGCATATTGCACTTGGTGGATTTAAAATCCAAGAAGGTGACCGAGTAGTAGTTTGTTGTTTGCCAAACGAAATTCAAAAAATAGAACGAATGTTCCTGTAAGATGCGGCTTAATTTAAGAATCATAATTCATATAATGGGGCTTCTATTGCTGTGCAATGGGGGCTTTATGCTTTTGGCAGCTGTTGTTAGTGGTGTATATCAAGACGGGGCTACTTTGAGTATAGCTTTGGCATCTATAAGCACAATGTTTGTAGGGGTTTTTATGATGTACTATACTAGAGGTCATAAAAAGGAAGTAAAGCAGAAAGAAGGCTATATTATTGTAACCTTCGGGTGGATAGTGATGTCTATTTCTGGTATGCTGCCTTATTTGTTTTCAGGGGCTATACCTACGGTAACAAATGCTTTTTTTGAAACCATTTCTGGTTATACAACCACCGGAGCTTCAATTATGGATGATATAGAAGCGATGCCAGAAGGTATTTTGTTTTGGAGAAGTTTAACCCACTGGATTGGTGGTATGGGTATCATCGTTTTGGCGATTGCCATATTACCATTGTTGGGAATAGGAGGTATGCAGTTGTTTTCTGCGGAGGCACCGGGACCTACAGGAGATAAATTACATCCAAGAATTACAGATACGGCAAAACGTTTGTGGTTAATTTATTTCGGGTATACTGTAGCAGAAACTATTTTACTTCAAGTAGCGGGAATGTCATTTTTTGATGCTATCAATCACGCTATGGCAACGCTATCTACTGGTGGTTTTTCAACTAAAAATGCAAGTGTAGCACATTGGAATGATCAACCTGTCATTCAATATATCATCATATTCTTTATGTTTCTGGCAGGTAGTAATTTTGTACTTAGCTATTTTGCCTTTAAAGGAAAAGTTCAGAAAGTAATACAAGATGAAGAGTTTAAATACTACGCAGGTTTTACGATTGTTTTTACTATTATCGTGGCGCTGGTAGTGTATTACCAAGCTAATATTACAGAGCTTACTCCTGGTTACCCTATGGTTTTAGGTAAGGCAGAAAGCGCATTCAGGCATTCGCTATTTCAAATTATCTCCGTGATTACGACAACAGGTTTTGTAAGTGCAGATTTTACGCAGTGGACACCTTTCTTGACGGTGTTTTTCTTTGGATTGTTCTTCTTAGGAGGGTCGGCGGGATCAACTGCAGGTGGTATAAAAGTAATGCGACACTTATTGATTATAAAGAATGGTGTGTTGGAGTTTAAGCGAACTTTGCATACTAATGCCATTATACCTGTACGATATAACAATAAGACTGTAAAAGAGAAAATAGTTTATAATATTATAGGATTCTTTGTACTGTACATGCTACTCTTTATTATTGGAGCTTTAGTTTTGGGCTTTTTAGGATTAGATTTTGAATCTGCCATTGGGGGTGCTGCATCATCTTTGGGTAATGTTGGTCCGGCGTTAGGAAGTTTGAATCCGGTGAGTAATTTTAATAGTTTACCCGATTTGGCAAAGTGGTGGTGCGGTTTTTTAATGTTGGCAGGTAGATTAGAACTTTTTACGGTACTGATATTATTGACCCCATATTTTTGGAAAAGAACTTAGGTTTAATGAAAGTATAAAGCATAAAAAAGTCCCTTCGAATGAAGGGGCTTTTTTATTATATGATTTAGCTGAGGTTTATTTCAGCGCTTCTTTTATTCTTGATATCGCTTCTTTAATTTCTTTTACCGATGCAGCATAAGAAATACGGATGCAATTGCCATTTCCAAAAGCATCACCGGTTACGGTTGCAACGTTAGCTGCTTCTAAAATGTACATTGAGAAATCTGAAGCATTATTGATAGTTGTACCATTGAATGTTTTGCCAAAATAAGCGGTTACATCTGGGTAAACATAAAAAGCACCTTCTGGCTCATTACATTTAAATCCTTCAATATCGTTTAGCAAGCCCAAAATAAGTTTACGTCTTTCTTTAAATTCATCTACCATGTATTTAATACGGTCTGGCGATTCTTCTAAAGCAGTAATTACAGCACGCTGAGCAATACAATTTGCGCCACTGGTAACTTGACCTTGTAGTTTGTTGGTTGCGCGAGCTATGTAAGCAGGTGCACCAATATAGCCAATACGCCATCCGGTCATCGCAAATGCTTTTGCAACTCCGTTTACGGTAACCGTGCGATCAAACATATCTTCAAATTCTGCCATCGAAGCATGTGCGGTAACACCATAATTGATATGCTCGTAAATTTCATCGCTTACCACAATAATTTGTGGGTGATTTTTTAAAACATCTGCAAGTGCACGTAATTCTTTTTTGCTATAAATTGATCCGCTTGGGTTGCAAGGAGAGCTATACCATAACATTCTTGTTTTAGGTGTAATAGCAGCCTCTAACTGTTCCGGGGTCATTTTAAAATCGTTCTCTAAAGAAGTAGGTACTTCTACAGGTACGCCATCTGCTAATTTTACAATATCACTATAGCTAACCCAGTAAGGGCATGGCAAAATAACTTCATCACCAGGGTTTAGAATAACCTGTGCAACGTTATATAAAGATTGTTTAGCACCCGTTGAGACAACAATTTGTGGTAGTTCGTATGATAGGTTGTTATCTCTTTTAAATTTAGTGATAATAGCCTTTTTTAAATCTACATAACCATCAACAGGTGTGTAAGAATTGTAATCGTCTTTTACTGCTTGAATCGCAGCATCTTTAATATAATCTGGAGTATTAAAATCTGGTTCGCCTAAGCTTAAACCAATAATATCTTTTCCTTGTGCTCTTAATTCACGGGCCTTAGCGGCCATTTCCAAAGTAGCTGACGGTGTAACGCTGTTTATTCTGTCCGAAAGTTGATTGCTCATGGTTGCTCTTAATTTCTAGTATTGTAATGTAGGCTCCTTGCCTAATTCTTTTAAATGTTTAAAATGCGAAATTATAGCTTTTCTAGTAGTTTTATACTCGTGATATGGTAAATTAAATTCCTGTGCCGTTTGTTTCACAATTTTCGAAATATTTGTGTAATGTACGTGACTAATGTTCGGGAATATATGGTGTTCAACTTGGTGATTTAAACCACCTGTAAACCAATTTACAATCTTGTTTTTAGTGCCGAAGTTTACAGTAGTGAACAATTGGTGAATTGCCCATGTATTTTTCATAGTACCAGATTCATCAGGTAATGGTGTGTCAGCATCATCTACAATATGAGCTAATTGAAATACAACACTTAATATTACCCCTGCAACATAATGCATTAAAAAGAAGCCGATTAAGATTTTCCACCATGCAATATCTAAAATCAACATTGGTAATACGATCCAAATAGTTACGTAAAGTAATTTTGTAATAATTAGAGTGCTCCAGTTCATTCTAGCACTTGGTAATTTACCGTAAGATAATTTACGTTTCATGTAGCGATACATCTGTTGAAAATCTGTAGTAATTGCCCAGTTAAAAGTTAGCAAGCCATAAAGAAGTACCGAGTAGAAATGTTGAAATCTATGGTGTTTTTTCCATTCTGCATGTTTAGAGAAACGTAAAATTCTACCCGCTTCCATATCTTCATCATGTTCATGAATGTTGGTGTATGTATGGTGAAGTACATTGTGTTGTACCTGCCAGTTGTATACATTACCTGCAAGAATGTAGATACTACTCCCCATTAACTTGTTTACCCATTTCTTGTTGGAGTATGCGCCATGGTTACCATCATGCATTACGTTCATGCCAACGCCGGCCATGCCAATACCCATAACTATGGTTAATAGAAAATTAGCCCAATTAGGTAGGCCTAATGTCAGTATTAAAAAATAAGGGGCAAGAAAAAGAGCAAACATAACTACAGTCTTAAGATGTAATTTCCAGTTGCCTGTTTTCTTTAATTTATTTGTTTTGAAATAATCGTTAACTCTACTGTTCAAAGTTTTAAAAAACTTTGCAGAATCTGTTCTTGGAAAACGAATGGTATTTTGTTCCATAATTAGGTAATCTTTTACTTAATATTTTGTAATTGAATCTATAATAGTTTGATAGCTTAATTAAAAGCTAAATCTTTGCATCAGTGAAAATACTAATATTATCTATTTACAAATATACGCATGACTGTTGAAATCATATTTGAAAATTTTCCCAATTTATCTGAAGATCAGAAACAAAACTTCATAAAATTAGAGGAACTATATAAAGATTGGAATCAAAAAATTAATGTCGTTTCAAGAAAAGACATAGATGAACTCTATTTAAGACATGTTTTGCATTCTTTGGGAATAGCAAAATTCATCACTTTTAAAGATGGTTCATCTATACTAGATGTTGGTACCGGAGGTGGTTTTCCTGGAATTCCATTAGCTATTTTATTTCCTGAAGTCCATTTTACTTTAGTTGACTCTATAGGTAAGAAGATTAAAGTAGTTAATGAGGTAGTTGAAGGTTTGCAACTAACCAATGTTACTACCATAAACGCGCGAGTAGAGGAGATACCTGGTCAATTCGATTTTATTGTCAGTAGGGCTGTTGCCGCGATGCCGACTTTTGTGCATTGGATAAAAGGGAAAATTAAAAAGGAATCTAAACACCCTATTCGTAATGGAATATTATACTTAAAAGGTGGTGATTTAAATGAGGAATTAAAAGATTATAGAACCGCTGAGGTTTACAATTTGACCGATTATTTTAAAGAAGATTTCTTTGAAACAAAGAAAATGGTCTACTTGCCTCTAAAGTTTAAAGGATAACAGCATAAAATTATAGTAGAAAAGCACCGTAATAAGCCTTTTTGTATTTGCGAGCAAACTCTTTTAGATAGTTCCAAGTTTGAGTAGGAGTGCTTATTAAATGTAATCTTATATTTTTAGTAGTCATAAGTTATTGATTTTAAATGAAGTACAAATCTCGCTAAATTACTATTAGTTTACAATTAATTAACGTTAAATTTACATTGATATTGTGTGAGTAAAGTGTTAATACTTCTAAAATCATAAAAAAAAACGCCCATCAACTATGTGTCGATGGGCGTTTTTTGTATTTGTAAAATTGTTTATTTACTCCAAGGTGGAACAACTCCGTTTGTTCTTGCATAAGCAATAAGTTGACCTTTGTGTTCGCCATTATGTTCCATAATAGCTAGTAATCCGCCTAATTTATTCGACTTCATAAAACCGAAATCAACTTCTTCATTTAAAGAACCATCTTCAACTTTCGTAATGTTTTCTAATACAAATTCGTTAGATTTTTTAAGAGCTGCAATGATATTTTCTTTACCCGTAATTTTACCTAAGTTCATAACATCTACATCTTCAGGAGGAGCAAATCCTAATTTAGAGGCTAAAAAGTAATTTCCGCCTGCAACGTGTAAAAGGGCTTCACCAACAGAGCTGATTCCTTCTGCCGGTCTCCAGTCGTATTTTTCTTCAGGAAAAGCTTCGGCAAGCTGTATCACCTGAGATTGATTTCCGGTTAATACGGCTTTAATTGTGTTCTGAGTTAATTCTTCTTGTGCGTAAGAAAAGCATCCTGCAAATAAGAATGCTGCGAGTAGTAACTTTTTCATAATTAGTGTGTTAAGGTTGTTAAAAGTATTATGTGATACTTGTAATGTAATATAAAAGAAGCGCTATGCCAAAAAAAAGGCTGAATTTTAAATTCAGCCTTTTAAGTTATTTTTTATCCTAAAAACGGATACCTGTAATCAACAGGGGTAACAAAAGTCTCTTTGATTAATCTTGGAGAAACCCAACGTAAAAGGTTTTGGGCTGATCCTGCCTTATCGTTTGTTCCAGAAGCTCTTGCTCCACCGAAAGGTTGTTGACCAACTACAGCACCTGTAGGTTTGTCATTGATATAGAAGTTACCTGCACAGTTTTGTAGTGCCTTTGTAGCTTCGTCAATAGCATATCTATCTTGTGAAAGTACAGCGCCAGTAAGAGCATACTCAGAAGTGCCATCAATTAATTGTAATGTTTCGCTCCAATCTTTATCGTCGTAAACGTAAATAGTAACCACAGGACCGAATAATTCAGTTTCCATAGTAGTGTATTTAGGGTCTGTTGTTAAGATAACCGTTGGTTCGATAAAGTAACCTTTAGATTTGTCAAAAGAACCACCAGCATATATCTCGGCATTTTTATCTTCTTTGGCTTGGGTAATATATTTCGCCAATTTATCAAAAGAACCTTCGTGAATAACGGCAGTAATAAAATTGCTCATATCTTCAGGAGATCCAGGTTTGTTAAAAGAAGCGATATCAGCTTTAACATGTTCTAAAATCTCTTTAGAAGTAGATTTTGGTAAATATACTCTTGAAGCTGCGCTACATTTTTGACCTTGAAATTCAAATGCACCTCTTGAGATAGCAGTAGCTACTTGTTTAGGGTTAGCGGTAGGGTGTGCTAGAATAAAATCTTTACCACCAGTTTCGCCAACTATTTTTGGGTATGTTTTGTAGGTATGGATGTTATTTCCTATTTGCTTCCAAAGTTCTTTAAAAACGTGTGTAGAACCTGTAAAGTGGATACCGGCAAAATCTGGACTAGCCAATACTGTTTCGGTAATCATTACTGGATCACCATAAACAACATTGATAACTCCGTCAGGCAAACCGGCTTCTTTGAAAACATCTACAATAACTTTTGCAGAGAAAACCTGTGAGTCACTCGGTTTCCAAACAACAACGTTCCCCATCATAGCTGCACTTGCAGGTAAATTACCGGCAATGGCAGTAAAATTGAAAGGAGTAATAGCGTAAATGAATCCTTCTAAAGGACGGTATTCTACCCTGTTCCAAATACCTTCGGCAGAATCTGGTTGCTCTGCATAAATTTGAGACATGTATTCTACGTTAAAACGTAAAAAGTCAATTAACTCGCAAGCGGCATCTATTTCTGCTTGGTGAATATTTTTAGATTGTGCAATCATGGTAGCTGCATTAATCTTCGCACGGTAAGGACCTGCAAGTAATTCAGCGGCTTTTAAGAAAATAGCTGCGCGTTGCTCCCAAGTTAAGTTAGCCCATGCATCTCTAGATGATAAACAGTTGTCAATTGCAGACTGTACATTTTCTTTATTGGCAGTATGATAGGTGCCTACAATGTGTTTGTGATCGTGTGGAGGTGACATTGGCTTAGTGTTGCCTGTGCGTACCTCTTCTGAACCAATATACATTGGTACGTCAACTTTGTCGTTGAAATATGCTTTGTATTGTTCCAAAACTGCTTCTCTTTCTGGAGATCCAGGAGCATAGCTTTTAATTGGTTCATTAAATGCTGTAGGAACTTGAAAAAATCCTTTACCCATTGTCAATTTTTTTAAATTAAAAAGTTGATCAAAGGTACTAAAAGGGTGTTGGACTAAAAATTATTAAAAGACTTTAGTTAAGGGCGAAAGGTGCGCTAAATTTAAAAGTAGGAATGTAAACTCTAAACTTTTCTGCATTACTCATAATGACCATATTGTAATGACCTTTCATTGCACCTATTGGTGATGTTAGTAGGCAACCTGAATTGTAAGTGTGAGATTCCCCTGGCTGAATTACTGGTTTTTTTCCAATAACACCTTCGCCATCTAAGGTTTCCATTTCATTTAAAGAGTCATATATTTTCCAATGACGAGAAGTTAACTGAACAACATCTTTACTTTGGTTCTCAATAGTGATAGTGTACCCAAATGCATAATGCATTTTGTAGTTTTTAAAGAACGTGCCTTCAAAAGTTGTTTGAACCGAAATTTTAATGCCTTTAGTTACCTGTGTTATCATCATATTTAATATGTAAATACGCTTGCTGCGATTAATATAGTTATCGCTATAATTCCTAAAATAAAAAATATTGTATTCAGGAAAAAATATTTTATAACCGTTTTAACTCTTCCTTGTTGATAGAAATTCCGCATTGCTTTATAAAGGTAGATTGCGAATATTAAAATAAATACTCCTTCACTACTAATATTGAACACTGAGTTGATCAAATTGCTAACAATGAGCAAGATAAATAATAATGACTGATTGTGGAAACTAAAGATTAAATGATCGGTATAAGTGTATTTTTTTCTGATATAGACCATCCAGATGAAAAAAGAAAAGAACGGAAGAAAGAAAAATGTGGTGAATGGCAGTTTTGAAATTAAAGAATTTACGAACGTTCCAGGTCGTTTTTCAATGTCAACAAAGCTATTGGCCAAGTTAAAAGCCATTTCGTTTTCTCGGTTTTCAGGTATTTCAAATTTTGTTACACCTTGTTCAAAATAGTAAATGGTGTCATGCTTAATAATAGAGTTGAAAAAGTCTATTTTCCCTAAAAATCGACGGGTGAGATTCTCTGTATTTATTTCTTTAAAGTAAGACTTAGGGTCTTTTAAAATGGTAGAATCTTTATCGCTTATTTGGTTTTTAAAAAATCTATTTATTTTAAGCGAGTCCATTTGGGTAAGCGCAAGCTGTCTTTCTTCTTCATTTTCAAATTCAATTTTATCAAATTCCTCATTAAGGTCAAAAATCGGTTTTTTGTTTTCTGAACCAAATTTATTGTAAGATTCAAACTCACTATTAAAACTGATAATCAAAAAGTAGATAATCGATAAACTTAATAAAAAGCGAAAAGGATTTGTGTATGATAAACGCTTCCCATTAATGTATTCTCGTGTTATTTTACCTGGTTTTAAAAGTAAGGCGGTTAAGGTTTTCCATAGTTTAGAATCATATGAGAAATAATTCGCGAGAAATTCTTCAAAAAAATCAAAAAGGGTGAGTTTTTTTGTGCTGTTGGCTTGAGAGCAATTAGGGCAGTATTTGTCACTTAACTCTAGTGGGTGCCCACAATTTAGGCAGTCTACACCTCTGTATTTTAGTTTAAATCTGCCTGATGGTTGAACGGCTGGTTTGTTCTCCATAAATCAATGAAAAACGTAAATATACAGCTAGTTGGTGATATTTCTAGAATTGGCAGAGCCAATACCGATTATACTATCGTACATGTCGCCAAAGTTGCGGTAGTATACAAGTACCAAATAATTGTTTTCAGTAAAATGAAAGTTGCCGCCTACTTCATTTAATTTAATTTTTTCGCCACTTTTTACTGCATACTTATAATTATAAAATCCCTGTTTCATTTTTAGGGTGGCTTCTAACATGCCGTTTTTTTCATTGTATACCAGTTTGTTTTGGTCTGTAAGCGCGTAATTATTGAATTTACCGAAAATATAGACATCGTCTAGGGCAATGTATTCGGTGTAAGGTAAACTGAAATATACGTTGGTGTACTCAGCTTCTCTAGAGGCATTGTCGCCTTGTAAAGTTCTAACAACAAAATCCCCGTTAATATCAGGAAAATAGGTGTATGGTTTGTCGTTTCTAAAATCGTCAGAGAATAAATAATGGTTATATAAATCTGTTAAATCAATACTCGAAATTTGAGAACTTGGAGCTCTAAGGTCGCTAGTATCGAACAATAGAAATTCGTTACCACCATAAAATGCAGTTTCTTGATCATATTTATAAACTAATTCGCTTCCCATTGTGTATTGCGGGGCAATGTTGGTAATAGCTGTTGACCAATAATGATTTTGAAGAATTGCAACTTTAACTTCTTTTTTTGGGTTTATAAGGCGTAATGATCCAGAAGTGATACTAAATTGAACTACTTGCTTTTCGTTAATGTAATTAAAATCTCTAGAACGTTTAATGGAAGTAGAGACGGAAACAATGTCTTTATATACTACAAATCTTCTTGAGAACTGTAAGTCGTTGCTGCTATTGTATATTTCTATAAGATAATTGCCACTAACTTTTAGTCTAACATTGTCATTTGGTATGGTAAGTTGGTAGTTTGAGTATGATTGTAAAGTGCTGTAACTGTTCTCATAATCTGTAATTCGTTGGTTGTCGACACCGTCTAAATATTGAGATTTTAATAAAGAAGAAGGGGTCCAATCGTAATCGCAATGAATTACCTTATAATAATAGTCTTGTTCATTGGCTAAAATATCATCGAATTCTAAATATAAGGGTTCGCCTATTTTAATAACGGGAAATTGATCTTCGGTAGGTCCTTTGAAAACGATCGATTTAATATTTTCTGGTGGGTTTACCTCTTCTTGAACTTGAGCAACTATATTTTGCAAAAATAATAGACAAATAAAATGTTTGAAGAAAATGCGCATTATACCCCGTTTTTTTTAAGTAAAGGTAAACAAAAAGGGTGCCTAAAAAATATAGCTCGTTCTATTGTCTAAATTATGGGACAATAATTATGAAAACGAAGTTTTTGTACTTAAATTTGCTCAAATTTTGATAACCTAAAGGTCTAAACGCACATGTCAAAAGACATTCGAATTAAAAAAGGGCTCAACATTAATCTGGTGGGAACCGCAGAACAGACTACTTCTAAAGCTGTTTTAAGTAATGTTTACGCTATACAGTTAAGTGATTTTCACGGAATTACCCCAAAAATGTTGGTAAAGCAAGGCGCCGAAGTAAAAGCGGGAGAACCTTTGTTTTATAATAAGAACATAGAGAGTATGCTCTTTGTGTCACCAGTAAGCGGTGAGCTTATTGAGATTGAAAGAGGGGATAGAAGACGTATTTTGACCTTAAAGATATTAGCAGACAAAACACAAGAGGCGTTTTCAGGAGCTGCTTTAGATGTAGAGAATACATCGAAAGAGGAATTGAAGGCGGTTCTGTTGAAAAGTGGCTGTTGGCCATTTATTAAACAGAGGCCTTATGATGTAGTCGCTAATCCTGATACAACGCCTAAATCTATTTTTATTTCTGGGTATTCAAGTGGTCCGTTACAGGCAGATTTGGATTATGTTTTACAGGGTAGAGAAAAAGAATTGCAAACTGCAATTACAGCTTTAGGTAAATTAACGCCAGGTAAAGTTCATGTATCTGTAGGGTCTAGTAAATCGCCATTGTCTTCAATGACTGGGGTAGAGTTGCATAATGTTTCTGGTCCGCATCCTTCAGGTTTAGTAGGTACGCAGATCAATAAATTAGATCCTATTAATAAAGGTGAATTGGTTTGGACGGTTACTCCGCAAGATTTAATCATTATAGGAGAATATTTATTGACAGGTAAGTTCAATGCAGAGCGTGTAATCGCGCTTGCAGGTTCTTCGGTTAAGGCTCCTAAATATTATACAACTAAAATAGGGGCGGAGATTTCTACCTTTTTATATGCTAGTGGTGTAAACGAAGAAAATTTTAGAGTTATAAATGGTGATGTACTTACAGGTTCTAAAAGTAGACCAGACGGTTACCTAGGGTATTATAATAATACAGTAACGGTTATTCCAGAAGGAGATGATTATGAACTGTTTGGATGGAATAAACCAGTTTTCAATAAAATTTCGGCTACCAGAGCATTGACGTTCTCTTGGATGCAGCCAAACAAAAAATATGATTTGGATACCAATACTAACGGAGAGCACAGAGCATTCGTAGTAACGGGGCAATATGAAAAAGTTTTTCCGATGGATATTTTTCCAATGCAACTGTTAAAAGCTTGTATGGTAAAAGACTTGGATGAAATGGAGCAGTTAGGTTTATATGAAGTGGCTCCAGAAGATTTTTCGTTAACTGAGTTTATATGTATTTCTAAGCAACCGCACCAGAAGATTATTCGTGAGGGGTTAGATTTATTGCAAAAAGAAATAGGATAAGAAATGAGTTTAAAAAGCAAATTACACGAACTTAAACTGAAGTATCAGGGTAAGAAAATGGCTCCTGCCTTTAATGCCTTTCATACTTTTTTGTTTTCGCCAGATGAGACTACTCATGCAGGTGGTACACATGTGAAATCGGCAGATGATTTAAAGCGTACAATGAACACGGTAATAATGGCGCTGGTACCAGTGTTAATATTTTCTATGTTCAACGCAGGTTATCAACATTTTTCTGCAATTAACGGTTTTCCGGCAGATTTTTCTTTGATGAACGATTTCCTTACTTGGGACAATTTTTGGATCGGTATTATTAAGGTATTACCATTAGTAGTTGTTTCTTACGGTGTCGGACTTTTAGTAGAATTTATTTTTGCTGTCATAAAAGGTCATGAAGTAGAAGAAGGATATTTGGTTACCGGTATGTTGGTGCCTTTAATAGTTCCTATAGATACACCACTTTGGATGTTGTCTGTAGCTGTTGTTTTTGGTGTTGTTATTGGTAAAGAAGTTTTTGGAGGTACAGGAATGAATATCCTTAACCCTGCATTAACTATTAGAGCATTCTTGTTCTTCGCTTATCCTACTTGGATGAGTGGTGATAAAGTTTGGGTTTACGGTGCACGTGAGCGTTCAGAAGAAATTTTAGCTGGTGCAAACGTTGATGCAATTTCAGGTGAAACCATATTAGGTTATTTAGCTCAGAATAAGGGGGCTGAAATGACATATTCTGTTTCAGATATGTTCTTTGGTTTTATACCAGGTTCTGTAGGTGAAACTTCAGCATTTCTAATCTTATTAGGCGGTTTGTTCTTGATTTTCACAAAGATCGCTAGTTGGAGAATAATGGTAAGTGCCGTTATTGGTTCATTGGTAATGGGCTTAATATTCAATCAAGTAGTAGATTTTGGTTGGGTAGGTGAATCAAGTAAGTTTTACGGATTGATGAGTTTTGATTTCTGGAAACATTTAATCGTAGGTGGTTTAGCATTCGGTATTGTCTATATGGCTACTGATCCAGTTACAGGTTCGCAAACAAATAAAGGGAAATGGTATTATGGTTTCTTTATAGGATTTATTTCTGTAATGATTCGTGTATTCAACCCTGCATACCCAGAAGGTGTTTTCTTGGCTATCCTTTTAATGAATGTATTTGCACCAACAATTGATCATTATGTTGTAAGGGGTAATATTAAGAGAAGAATGAACAGATTAAAAAATGCCACTATCTATCCAAAAGATTCAGATGGTAAGGCAGAAGAACTTAAAGCTGAAACAGTTTAATTATGGCTAATAAAACAGATAGTAACGTTTATACAGTAGTTTTTGCTGCTGTTATGGTTGTGGTAGTTGGTTCAATACTAGCATTCTTGGCCTCAGCATTGCGTCCTAATATCAAAGAGAATGAACGTTTTGAAAAGCAACAGAACATTCTTTACGCAATGGGTGTTAACGAAAATGGTGATGATGCCGGTAGTGTAAACTTTATACCTACGGATGTCGTGGAAGATGAGTTTGCAAGTTATATCAAAGAGCAATTGGTTATTCAAGGTGATAAAATCACTGAAGATAACGAAGCATATTTGATTGATTTGAAAAAACAATTGGCTAATATCAAAAAAGGAGAGCCTTATAAATTACCAGTTTTTATTGGGGAGAAAGATGGGAAGAAATTTTACATCATCCCTATGTACGGTAAAGGTCTTTGGGATGCTATTTGGGGTTTTATTGCTTTAGATGACACAATGACTGTTCAAGGTGTATATTTTGACCATAAAGGTGAAACACCTGGTTTAGGCGCAAACATTAAAATGCGTTATTTCATGGATGATTTTACCGGAGAGACCATTTTAAATGGTACGCAATATGCAGGTATTGCTGTCGCTAAAGGTAATAATGATCCTTTGAACAAAACAAAAGATGATAATGAAGTAGATGCCTTAGCGGGTGCTACTATAACAGGTAATGGTGTTTCTGCTATGATTAAGGAAACCGTTAAATTATATAAACCTTATTTAGAAACAATTAGAGCAAAGTAATATGGCACTACTATCAAAAAAAGATGCAAATCTTATTACGGATCCACTTGCAGACAATAACCCTATTACTATTCAGGTATTAGGTATTTGTTCGGCATTGGCAATTACAGCAGAGCTAAAGGCGTCTTTGGTAATGGCTATTTCTGTAATGTTCGTATTAGGTGCAGGTAACGTAGTTATCTCATTGATGAGAAATATAATTCCATCGAAAATTAGAATTATTGTTCAGTTAATCGTAGTTGCTACATTGGTGATTATAGTGGATCAGGTCCTTAAGGCATATGCTTATGAGTTGAGTAAAACCTTGGCTGTATTCGTAGGTCTAATTATTACAAACTGTATAATTATGGGTCGTTTTGAAGCTTTTGCTTTGGCAAACGGACCATGGCGTTCATTTTTGGACGGAATTGGAAACTCTTTAGGTTATGGTGTTATTCTAATTATTGTTGGGTTCTTTAGAGAACTTTTAGGTTCAGGTACACTTTTTGGATATCCTGTATTAGGTGATCCAATAACAAAAACAGGTTTGTATGCAACAGGTTATGAGAATAATGGATTTATGATTATTCCACCAGCGGCATTAATTGTTGTTGGTATCATAATTTGGGTACAACGTTCAAGAAATCCTGCGCTAGTAGAAGAGAGTTAAACAGACATTTAAGTAGAAATTATGTTAGAACATGTAGAATTATTTTTTAAGTCCATCTTTATCGATAACATGGTGTTTGCCGTGTTCTTGGGGATGTGTTCTTATTTAGCGGTATCCAAAAAAGTGGCTACTGCAGTTGGTTTAGGTGCTGCTGTTATATTTGTATTGGCGGTTACTGTACCAATGAACTGGTTGTTAGATAAGTATTTGTTACAAGACGGAGCCTTAGTTTGGTTAGGTCCTGAGTATGCAGATTACAACCTTAGCTTTTTATCTTTTATTTTATTCATTGCTACCATTGCTACAATGGTACAATTAGTAGAGATTGTAGTTGAGAAATTTTCACCTTCTTTATATAACTCATTGGGTATATTTTTACCATTGATTGCAGTAAACTGTGCAATTCTAGGTGGATCTTTATTTATGCAGGCAAGAGAAATCGAAACATTGGGCTTAGCATTCAATTATGGCGTTAGTTCTGGTATTGGTTGGTTCTTAGCAATTTTAGCGATTGCAGCTATTCGTGAGAAAATTAGATATAGTAATGTTCCTGCTCCTTTAAGAGGGTTAGGTATTACGTTTATTATCACTGGTCTTATGGGTATTGGCTTTCAAAGTTTTGGAGGTATGTTAACCGGTGGTGGTGATGATGCTGAAGAAGCTAATGAGCAAGTTATTCAGTCTGTTAAACCAGAGATGGTAACACCTGTAGAGGAAGTAGTAGTAGAAAAAAACGAAGAAATTGACGAAAAGGTAATTTCTTATAACGACGTAAATAAATAAACATGATTTTAGCTGCAAGTACAGGCGGAACTATTCTAATAACTGTTGTCGCATTTCTAATCCTTTTGATGGCATTAGTAGCATTACTTCTGTTTACTAAACAAAAACTATCTCCATCTGGTCCTGTAACCATTACAATTAACGGAGAGAAGAAAATTGAAGTTTCTTCAGGTGGATCTTTATTATCTACCTTAGGTAACCAAAAAATATTCTTGCCATCTGCCTGTGGTGGTGGTGGAACATGTATTCAATGTGAGTGTCATGTACTTTCTGGTGGTGGTGAAGCATTACCTACAGAAACTCCGCATTTCTCTAAAAAAGAATTAAACCATGGTGCACGTTTAGCTTGTCAAGTTAAGGTGAAGCAAGACATGGATATTACCATTCCTGAAGAGGTATTCGGTATTAAGAAATGGCCAGCAAAAGTTGTTCGTAATTATAACGTAGCATCTTTTATTAAAGAATTTGTAGTTGAAATCCCTGAGGATATGGGTTACAAAGCTGGTGGTTATATTCAAATTGAAATTCCTGAGTGTGAAGTAAAATATGCTGATATTGATATTACAGCACACCCTGAGGAACATGAAACTCCAGATAAATTTCAAGCAGAATGGGATAAATTCAACCTTTGGCCTTTAACAATGAAGAATCCAGAAACGGTTGAAAGAGCGTATTCAATGGCTTCTTTTCCTGCGGAAGGAAGAGAGATTATGTTGAATGTACGTATCGCTACTCCGCCATGGGATCGTGCTAAAAATGGATGGATGGATGTTAACCCTGGTGTTGCGTCTTCTTACATTTTTAATTTAAAGCCAGGTGATGATTGTACTATTTCTGGACCTTACGGTGAATTCTTTATCAATGAGTCAGATTCAGAAATGTTATACGTGGGTGGTGGAGCTGGAATGGCGCCAATGCGTTCTCATTTATATCACCTATTCAAAACATTAAGAACTAATAGAAAAGTATCTTACTGGTACGGTGGTCGTTCTAAAAGAGAATTATTCTATTTAGATCACTTTTATAAATTAGAAGAAGAATTCCCGAATTTCAAATTTTACCTAGCATTATCTGAACCACAAGAAGAAGATAACTGGAAGGTAAAAGAGAATATTGATGCTCCAGGTGATGGTTTCGTAGGTTTCATTCACAATTGTGTAATTGATAACTACTTAAGCCTTCATGAGTCTCCTGAAGACATTGAACTTTATTTCTGTGGACCTCCTTTGATGAACAAAGCTGTTCAGAAAATGGGTGAAGATTTCGGTATCCCAGATGAACATATACGTTTTGATGACTTTGGTGGATAAGCTTTAAGTCTTTTAAATAATTAAAACTAACCGATATGTAATGTATCGGTTTTTTTATAAAATATAGTTAAGTATGCATGTATTAACAGAACAAGAACTCCATAATTTGGCAATGAATATTGTTGGTAAGCAATTAGAAGATGAAGGTTTTGAATTTTTAGCTGTGAACAGTGAATTGCGCAAGAATCCGCAGTTTGTTTGTACAAAAGATAAGAAGATGCGCTTTGTGGTAGTTAAGGCAATTGAATACCCGGGTGATCCCAAGGATATGGATTTCTTTATGTCTGACCTTACTAAAATGAAAGAACATGCTGTTAAATTTGAAGCAACTACCTTTTATGCAGGTGTAGGACTGTTAAATGCTGTAGATCACAATTTGCCAGTATATTTAGATGAAGAGTATATTGTTGATTTTGATGGTTTAATAGAATTATGAAGAAATGTATTTTAGTAATCGTTGCCATAATAGGATTGTTTCAATCTTGTAAGAAGAATAATGACGCTAAATTTAGAAATGAAAATGTAGGTGGTGCTTTAGGTACTTCTTATAGTATAATTTCAATCTCTAGCGAGAAATTAGATTTACAAAAGGATATAGATTCCGTATTCGCAGTAATTAACCACTCTCTATCCACTTATATTCCGGAATCTGATATTTCTAGAATTAATAAAGGAGATAGTACTGTTGCTGTTGATATGATGTTTCGAGAAGTATTTGATTTGTCTAAAACAATACACAAAGAAACTAATGGCTTTTTTGATCCAACGGTAGGTACTCTTGTAAACGCATGGGGTTTCGGACCTGAACGTCAAATATCAATGGATAGTCTAAAAATTGATAGTTTACTGAATTTTGTTGGATTGCATAAAGTTACTTTAGATGAAAGCAATCATATAGTAAAAGCTAATGCTAATATCTACTTAGATTTTAATGCTATTGCTAAAGGTTATTCTATAGATAGGCTTGCGGCTATGTTAGATGCTAAGGGTATAGAAAACTATTTAATTGAAGTAGGCGGAGAATTGGTGGCTAAAGGAAAGAATACAATTAAAGATAAATTTTGGGTAGTTGGTATTGATGATCCAGAAGAGCAAATGAATAGAGCTACGAAAATATTAATTCATTTAAATGATAGGGCGTTAGCCTCATCAGGCAATTATCGAAAGTTTAGAATTGATGAAGAAACCGGTAAAAAATTCGTGCATACTGTAAATCCAAAAACAGGCTATACACAGGTGTCCAAAACACTTGCCGTAACTATATTGGCAGATAACTGTGCTACTGCAGATGCTTATGCTACGGCTTTAATGGCGATGAATTTAGATGATGCTTTTAATCTCGTTGAAGAAAATAAAAAACTAGAAGCTTATATTGTTTATTTAGATGAGAATGGTGAAACAAAAGAGTTTTCAACAGAAGGATTTAAAGCGCTTGTAGTGAAATAACTATTTTTTTACGAACGGAATTATCTCTCCGGGAGCTAAGCGATATCTGTTGATGTTTTCTTGGCTCATAAGCTTTGTAAAATCTATTTCTTCGACTTTAAAACCTATGCTTCTTAATTTATTAAAGTAGTCTTTGCCATAAATACGTACATGATCGTACTGACCAAATATTTTTGCGCGTTCGACTTTGTCGGTTATGGAGTCGTCTTCGAAAGTTGATTCTCTATTTAAATCTTGCGGAATTTGAAAAATACCCCAGCCACCAGGTTTTAAAATTCTATACAATTCAGACATTGCTTTTGTGTCATCTGGTATGTGTTCTAGTACATGATTACACAGAATTACATCGAACATATTATCTTCAAACGGAAGATTGCAAATATCTGCCTTAACATCTGCTAAAGGAGAATTTAGATCTGTAGTTACATAGTTTAGATTTTTCAATTTTCTGAATCTTTTATAGAAAGCTTGTTCAGGTGCAAAATGCAAAACATGTAACGGAGCAGTGAAAAAATCTGTCTCTTCCTTTAAAAATAACCACAGTAAACGATGGCGTTCTAATGATAGGGTAGAAGGTGAAAGCACGTTCTCACGTGGTTTTTCATATCCATAAGGTAAAAAGCTACGAAAAGTATTACCGTCAATAGGGTCTTCATAGGTGTTACCACGATAGTAAGCCTTAAAAAAAGGCTTTACTATATAGCTTAAAGAAATTAATACAGGCCTTGGAACAAGGTTAAGAAAAAATTTAAAAATTTTCTTCATCTGTATTTTCTAACTTTTTAAGGTAGATTTTGTGAACTCATCTTCTTCATCACTTACAATGCCTAAAGCTTCATAAATATATTTGAAGGTAGAAAGTAACTCAGGTTTTCCGTTGACTATGGCAACATCATGTTCAAAATGAGCACTCGGTTTACCATCTGCAGTAAGTATAGTCCAACCGTCTTTAAGCTGTTTGATATTCTTGGTCCCCATATTGGTCATAGGTTCAATAGCAACCGTCATGCCTTCAACAAATTTCTTGCCTCTACCACGTCTGCCGTAATTAGGCATTTCAGGACCTTCGTGCATTTTTTTACCAAGACCATGACCAACCAATTCACGAACTACACCATAACCATGGTCTTCAGTGAATTTCTGAATGGCATACCCAACATCACCAACGCGATTACCAACTTTAAATTCTCGTATACCTACATATAACGATTTTTTGGTAACCTCTAATAATTTCTTGATTTCTGGGCTAACTTCTCCCACTTCAAAAGTGTAAGCATGGTCACCGTAAAATTCATTTTTTAAAGCACCACAATCAATTGAAATAATATCCCCTTCAACCAAAGGGGTATTATTTGGAATACCATGTACTACTTGAGCATTTGGACTCATGCATAATGAGTTCGGGAAATCGTATAGACCTAAGAAACCAGGTACTGCACCATGGTCACGAATAAAAGTTTCGGCCATAGCGTCTAATTGAAGTGTAGTGACTCCGGGTTTAACTTCAGAGGCTATCATTCCTAAAGTTTTAGAAACAATAAGCGCACTTTCGCGCATTAATTCAATCTCTTCGGCTGTTTTTAATTTAATCATAAAATAAAATACTTTCGGTTGTACCTAAATTTATACCAATGAATTTTGGGTCATAAATTTCGATTTTTCTACACCCATCATTTTTAAGATGGTAGGTGCAATATCTCCTAATACACCATCTTTGATATGGTGAATATCTTTGTCTACTAAAATTAGAGGAACAGGGTTGGTGGTATGTGCCGTGTTAGGGCTTCCATCTTCATTTAACATAGTTTCACAATTACCGTGATCGGCAATAACAATTACAGAGTAATCTTTTTCGATAGCTGCTGTTATAACATCTTTTGCACATTCATCAACTGTTTCACAAGCTTTAATTGCAGCTTCCATAACACCAGTATGACCTACCATGTCAGGGTTGGCAAAGTTTAAGCAAATAAAGTCAACATCTCCTTTTTGAATTTCAGGAATGATTTTATCTCTAATCTCATAAGCACTCATTTCTGGTTGAAGGTCATATGTAGCCACTTTTGGTGACGGACATAAAATACGCGATTCACCATCAAAAGGAACTTCTCTACCACCATTGAAAAAGAAAGTAACGTGTGGGTACTTTTCAGTTTCCGCAATACGTATTTGCTTTTTACCTGCGTTAGCTAATACCTCACCCAAAGTTTCAACGATATTATCTTTATTATAGACAACATGAACCTTTTCGTAAGATTCATCATAATTAGTAAGCGTAACGTAGTATAAGTTGAGTTTGTGCATGTTTTGCTCATGCATATCTACTTGACTTAGTACTTGTGTTAATTCTCTACCGCGATCAGTTCTAAAGTTGAAGAATATAACCACATCATCCTCTTTTACAGAAGCAACAGGAGTGCCATCTGTACTGGTCATTACTATTGGTTTTATAAACTCATCGGTAATGTCATTGTCATAGCTTTTTTGAATGGTTTTGCCAATATCAGTCGATTTTTCACCTTCTGCGTTTACAATAACATCATAAGCTTCTTTAACTCGCTCCCATCGTTTGTCACGATCCATAGCGTAATATCTACCAATAACGGTAGCTAGTTTCGTGTTTTTGTCAGCGCCAAAATGTACGATATCTTCTAAAAAACCTTTTCCACTTTTTGGGTCTACATCTCTACCATCGGTAAAAGCATGTAAATACATATTTTCAACACCAGATTCTTTGCCAGCTTTAATAAGTCCTTTAATATGATTGGTATGGCTATGTACGCCACCATCACTTAAAAGCCCTAAAAAATGAACATCTTTATTATTCTTTTTCGCGTATTCGAAAGCACTTTTTAAAACCGGTTCAGAACTTAAGGTATTCTCTTTTACAGCCTTATTGATTTTAGCTAAATCTTGATAAACAATACGACCAGCCCCTAAATTCATATGACCAACTTCGCTATTACCCATTTGACCTTCAGGTAGCCCTACGTTCATACCATCTGTAAGAAGGTTAGAATTAGCATATTTTGTATATAAACTATCTATAAAAGGTGTGTTGGCTTTATCTACTGCAGATATTGATGGATCAGGAGATTTGCCCCATCCATCTAATATCATTAAGATTACTTTTTTGTTCATCTTCATAAGGTTTTAGGAGTACAAAAGTACTATGTTCTGCCAAGTTAAGCTACTAGATTACCTACCTTTTTCATTTTGGTAGTGTATCGCAACATTTTTTCAGTTTGGGTGAAGATTTGTTTGTTAAAGTTTAGTTATAACAATGTTAAAGGATGAAACAATTGGCGATAACTAGCGTCTTTTAAATGTACACTATTGTACTCATCAATTAAAAATCAATCATCATGAAAAAAGTAATCCTAACATTATCTATGGTAGTTCTTACCATAGGAACAACTGTTTTAGCTGCTGAAAATGAAACTTTAGCACCAACGAATACTATTGACCTTGTGTCAAGAGTAGATATTAGCTCTTTTTGTAAAGCTGTTATACAAGGCGATTTAGAGACTGTAAAACGGTTGATAGATTTAGGCGAAGATGTTAATCAAAAGTCTCTAGGTATGACACCCGCTATGTTCGCTGCTCGTTATAATAAAGTAGCGGTGTTGGAAATGCTTATTAATAACGGTGCAGATTTAAAAGCTCAAAGTAGTCAAGGGTATACTGCTAAGCGTTATGCAGAGTTATCAAATGCTTCTGAGGCACTTGAATTAATTGAAATAGCAGTAGGAAGCTAAGTTCATTTTAAAAGATTTCTACTTGTAGAAACTAAACCCTATACCCCGATTTTTAAAGAAATTGGGGTATAGGGTTTTTTTTAATGTTTTTTAATTGTTAAATATTTATTATTTCTTTCTTAATTTAATGAAATTAATATAATTATATGTGTAAATTTACGTTATCAATAAAATTATTAATCAAAACAACGTAAATATTATGAAAAAATCAATTTCAATTTTGTTATTCATTAGCGTGTTTACATTAACAGGGGTTTATGCAAATACTAGTAATCTCATCAATTTAAATGAATCGGTATCTGTTTCGATAAATGATGAAATTAGCTCATTGTGCAAGGCGGTAATGAAAGGGGATATTGACCAAGTTAGAAGTCTTATCGCTATAGGGGAAGAATTAAACGAAAAGTCTTTAGGACTTACACCTGCAATGTACGCTGCCAGATACAATAAGGCAGAAGTATTAAAGGTGTTATTACTGAACGGCGCTAATTTAAGTATTAAAAGCGATCAAGGTTATACTGCAAAAGACTATGCGAAAATGTCGAATGCTAAAGATGTATTAGATGTAATTAAGCAAGATTCATAGTTATATTTTTATGAAAATAAAAAGGGCTCATTGAAATATCAATGAGCCCTTTTTAATACTACGTAATTCTACTTCAAATAGTGTTCAGGTAAAAGAGTAAAACGCGTTAAAAATCAAATCCATTTGCTGCTCTAACAACAAACGCATACAGTGCCGAAAATATCATTAGGGCACAAAATACTGAGTAGACTTTTAAAAATGTAACCAAAACTATTGGTTTACAGTTCTCAAACGCCTGCACGTATAAGTTTCTGAAATGTGTAATTGTTCCCATTATAGTGTTCTTCTATGATTAAATCATAGCTATAAAGGTAATTCAATATGGCAAAATAAGCTTGGGACTTCGCCAAATGTACAAAAATATAAACACTGCGTATGGTCCTCTAGATTAAGTGTACTAAAAAACCGATTAACCTTGGTTTTTGTATTTATCTATGGCTTCTCTGATTTTTTCTATTCTATTTTCAGGATCAGGGTGGGTGCTCTGAAATTCAGGAGTACGATCTGGACCGCCAGCGGCTTTTAAAATTTCCATCACTTTAATCATCTCGTAAGGATCATATCCAGATTGGATCATAAATAGCACTCCTAGTTCATCACTTTCCAATTCATCACCACGACCATTTTTTAGTAGTGTGTTTTGACCAATACTTCCTAAAATACTACCCATATCGC
This sequence comes from Maribacter aquivivus, assembly GCF_900142175.1. NCBI lineage: Bacteria > Pseudomonadati > Bacteroidota > Flavobacteriia > Flavobacteriales > Flavobacteriaceae > Maribacter > Maribacter aquivivus. The sequence goes on from NZ_FQZX01000006.1 coordinate 44,765, forward strand.
CAGCACCAACAGTAGCACCCATAGTTGCTGTCTGCCAAGTTTGGCTGTCGGCTATTCTTTCTGCAGAATGTCTACCAATTACATGACCAATTTCATGACCTAAAACGCCAGCTAATTGTGCTTCGTTAAGTTGTGAGAATAAGGCGTATGTAATAAAACATTGACCGCCTGGTAATGCAAAGGCATTTATGGTTTGATCATCTGCCAATAAATGAAAATCATATTGGTAAGGCGTTTCTTTGGCAATACTATTTTGAACCAGTTTGTTACCAACAGATTCAACAAATGCCTGTAATTGTTGATCAGGATATAAACCACCATGTTGTTGCGCCATTTCCGGAGCACTTTGTAAACCAATAGCTATTTCTTGTTCAGAAGACATAGTAATATGTTGCGAACGACCAGTATATGGATTCTCTTCGGTGTTGCTACATTTTTGTATAAATGCAAAGGCAACAATTGCTAAACCGATAAATATTCTAATTTTCCAACTTCCTCTTCTCATGGTAATGTATTATAGTACAGGCTCTAATGTACGAAATGCTTACAGTAGGTTTCTATTAATGTCTAAAATATTATTTTGTATGTAAGATTTTAAAAAGCTCATTGTAAAATTTTCGGCACCATAAAAATCTTCACGAATAAGAATAGATGCGATGTTTTTACTTCTAAACTGTTCAAGCATTGGTATCGATAATGGGGCGTAGCTATAGTGCCATGGCTCGTATTTGAAACCTCTTCTTTTAGCTTCGTTGGTATAAACTAAGAAAAATCCGTAAGTTTCAGAGTTTTCATCCATCCATTTTTTAAAATCAACATAAGGGCCTTCACCTTCATACTTATGTGGTACAAGAACATCACCATCTACTTTTCTATATCCGTCTACAACATCAATATCGGTACCCCAATGATGTCTGCTCGTACCAGGTATGGTAGAGTATTCAATAATTTTGTCAATAGCATCTGTAGGGTTCATGCCATCATCGTCGGTGTATTTTAAATATTTACGTTCAAAAATTGCTTCTTGTCTATCGTAACTTCTAAAGCTTGAAACTATTTTTAAATCGATACCGTCTTTATAAGCAGCCTTTTTCATTTCTACAAAGGCATCATGGGCTTCTTTTCGTAGGTTGATATCTTTTCCGTACAACTCAATATCTTCTTTACCCATAAGTTCTAAAATACTATACTCTGTATCTTCTTGAATAAAAAGAGTAGGGGCAAGGGCAAGCGCCAAAGCTGCCGAACTACTTCTGTTAATAAATGTTCTTCTCTGCATAATTGTATGTTGTGTTATGTAATGCAAAAGATTTGCCAAACTATATCAAAAGAGAAAAACTTTTGAAAGTAGTAAATCATGCAATCTTAAAGTAAAAGTAATGAAAATTGATCTTAATAGAATTTATGGTCAATTTTCGTCATATGTAGTAAGGTATAAATACCCTTGATGTTTATAGTTTAGATCATTCAAGGATACTATATAAAAATAGATGCCAGAAGGCAAACCAATATTTTTAGCAATTACACCATTTACATTTGATATACCCGTAAACTCATCGCTATAGTTGTTCTTAGAGAATACCAACCTGCCATATCTATTATAGATTTGTAAAACATTGTTGGGTGAACTGTCAATACCTTCAATTTCTAAATAGTCATTAATGCCATCGCCGTTAGGGGTCATGTAATAATTATCTAGAGTAATATTGTCAAGAGTTTCTATAATATCAGAATTACCGCCAAGAGTTATGATTTCATAATCGCTAGGTATAAATTCTACAGAAGTTACCGATCCATTTGTGAAATCACCTTCAACATTTGTGTTTCCTAAATCGACCCAAATATTATCAATAACACTCCAGCCTACCACTTTTATTTCCGCAATAGTTTCTCCAAATAGATATGCATTGCTTTCTTCGTCCCAGGTTAAAGTTACTTTTGAAGGTATAGTGCTTTCTAAATGCCAAAATTCATACTCACTAATTGATAAGGCTTCGTTCTCTTTAATGAATGTACTAAAACTTGTATTAAATACACTTGGGGTATTAGGGTCCTCATAATAATAAGCAGATTTTGCATAATCGTTAGAACCTATTGATTCAATGGTTAAAGGACGTATTTTATCAAATTGCCCTATAGGAAACGTAAATTCAGACTTCTTGCTTATGGCAGTGTAACCATCAACCTTTGTGAAATTTGCTTCCCCTGTATAAAATGAATCATTTATAAAATTGATGTTTACTTCAGATGCTACTCTTGATGTAACTATGTCACCCGCAATAAAGTTTGCGTTATTTTGAATGCCCACCGTATTATCAATATAAAGATCATTATCTACTGCAACTTCAAAATCATAAAAAATAGGATTGGATCCGCCCGATATTGTTAAAGCCTTGTCGAAAGAATAAAAACCAACTAGACCTTTGTTTTGATTGAATGCGCCATTATTTATAACATCCATATGAAAACCGACTAAACCATCGTCATGAATTTGAATATTACCATAATTATGCACAGCATCTTGTGCTACAATGGTATGTTGTAGTAGTAAGCAGGCAAGTATGATTTTTAATATTTTCATGATTTTAATATGTCATTGTTATATTAGAAATTGATGCGTCTACACTATGATATGAAGAGTCAAAATATAATGGGTTAGTTGCTTTTTTAGATGAAGAATATATGACAATATCATTCTTTAAATAGGTTACATTACCTAAGCAATCTACATTGATCGTTAATCTATCTCCAGCTGAATATCCACTAACATATCCTAAGCTTGCTCCGTTTTCTCGTATTTGAATTTGACTGTTAGTGACCATATACATGGAATAATCTAAATTAGTATAAGATGCGGAAGTTGATGGTGTAGTGCTTAAACCGATCATAACGTATTTGTTAGATTGATCGGCAGTCCAATCTAAGTGTCCGCCTGAAGTAGCGCTAATGGCATGAGTTGAAGAATATCCTTGTGCATTCCAACCTGCTGTGGCTGTCTTTAATAATTTGTTTCCATCATATGTCATAGAACCAGTCAAAATCATATCTGCAATACCAATGCTATTGGTCGTTAAAGTTGTAGATGACTGTAAAACAAACCCTCCTGATAATGTGCTAGTACCGGCATTATTAGTCACTGAAATGTCATAATTACCAAAAGAAGAACCAGAAGTTACATTAGCCGTAATTTGAGAAGAACTGTTAATAACTACTGAATTTACTGTCTGTCCTGTAATAGCTACTGTAGAAGCACCATCAAAATAAGCTCCTTGAATAATTACATTTCTGGTTTCATTAGTTCCAAATAAAGAACAGTTGCCTGTACCAGCATCAGAATTTGAAACAATAGGAGTATTACCTGGAATAGTTGGTAAGAAGTCTACATCTGGGTCAACACCATTAGAAAAGGTAAAAGACCCATCAGGATTTGTTGTGAACGTGGGCTTTATAGACGAAACAATATAAGGATCTGCCGATGTACCAGTACCGGTAACATTGACATTTCCGTCAGATATAATTTTTGTCTCATTACCTTCTGGGGTTAGTTTTTGCCATGCACTACCTGTAAACTGATACAGAAAACTGTCATCAGAATTGTAGATTAAGGAGCCTTCATGCGGACCGGCAATTGCATTTATTTCAGCTAAAGTAGCTGAATGTATGGCTACAAGATCACCTGCAGTAGGTGCTTGCGAATAGCAGAAGCTAAAGCAAAGAATGAATAATGTAATTAATATTTTTTTCATACTACTATAAATCTAAAATGGTAAACATAAATTCAGAATCGAAACGACTTCTATCAGTACCTCCATTATCATTATCTCCAATAATTACCTCAAAGCTAGTTGCAGTTTGGTTAGAATAAGAAATACCTGGGTCATCATTACCAACACCATTTCTACCTGGTTGCGATAATTGTATAATGTAATCTGCATCAGAGACTGAACCTGCAGGTAAGGTTACACGATAGTAACCAACGCTAATTCTAGCAACAGTAACTCCGGCTGTTGCCTTGGTAACTGTACCGGTGGAGCTGATTTTACCTATTGCTTTAACTGGGTTGTAATTATCTACCCATTCTGTACCTGTAGCCGTAGAACTAAGTACTTGCCTAGCTGTACCGGCAGAATCATTTTTATCTAATACGGTACCCTCTAATTCTAAAGTTTCGTTTATAATTACAGAAGTTTTATTTGATGTTTCTTCAACTTTTAAAGCTTCTATACCACCAACAACTAAACCTATTTCATCTGCTGCAGGACTGTAAGTACCTGTATCGGAATCGTCAGAAAACCTATATGATGGTAAGCTTAAAGTACCGTCAGAGTTATTCAAGCCGCTAGTTCTTGTTGCACCGTTTACAGTTAATTTGTTCGTGCCAGCTAGCGGATTGCCTATACTTAATCTGTTATTGGTATTATCCCAGAATAATTGACCGTTATTTTCTGTTGGCGTTCCGTCGGTATCAGCAAAGAAAATAGAACCTGTAGTACCTGTATGTGATAAGTCTGAAAGCGGTACGTCTAAGTCTCCATTAGAATCTGATATTCTTAAGTAATCTGTGCCAGCAACGTCAACTGTAGAAAAACTAGTGTTAGTTTCATTGGTTACACTTCCATCAATCTCTGTGAAAACATTAGTAATCGTATATGGTAAAGAGCTAGAACCATCACCTAATATTTGAATGCCAGTACCTGCTGTAATTACAGTTTCAGTTCCATCTGCATATAAAGATGATAAATTTGCTACCTGAGTTGTAGGGTCATCTTCAATTTTTAATAATAGTTCAAATGTAGAACCATTAAAAGCAAACATTTCAACTGTTTGATCATCCGTAGAAACAGTACTCAAATCAACTTGGTTCGTACCCGTTGCAGGATTCGTTAAGGTAAGAATGTTGGTCGCACTCAAGCTCAGATCTGAAAGTTCGTTCGTTGCAGAAACATCTTCATCTGCAAGAATGTGAGCATCCACTTTATTGTCCACAGCTGTAATATCCGCTGATTCCTCAAGAGCGGAAAGGTCAACGGTAACATCGTCACCGCCTTCTATGTTAATACCTAGTTCGCT
>NZ_FQZX01000007.1 GCF_900142175.1 Maribacter aquivivus
GGAGAGATCTACAATGTAGGACGCCCTTTGAACGGCGAGGAAGACGACTTCTCGTACATTATCAACGAAGAGACGAAGAAAGGCTTTTTCGCATCGAACCGAAAAGGCGGACAGGGCAACGACGATATCTACAGTTTTGTGGAAATGACGCCGTTGGACTTCACCTGTCATACAAATATCACGGGAATCGTAAAGGACCAAAAGACCAATGTACTGTTAACGGATGCATCGGTAACGGTATACGACAAGGATAACAAAGTGGTATCGAGTTCAAGCACGGACGAGAACGGAGCGTTCGAGATGGAAGGCAACTGCGCGGAAGGAAGTTATAAGGTGGTGGCTAGCAAAGCGGACTATGAGGAAGGCAACAAGACCTTCATGACCGTCAAGGCAGAAGATGCCATGGGTATAGAGATCGTACTGGCACAAGTGGACCCATCTGCACCGATAGGTACCGACCTTGCGAAATACCTGAACATAGAACCGATCTACTTCGATTTTGACAAGTATTTCATCAGAGAAGATGCAAGGGTCAGTATCAACAAGGTATTGGCATATTTGAACGAATACCCAAGAGTAAACGTACAGGTACGTTCGCATACGGATTCAAGGGCTAACGATGCGTACAACATGAAATTATCCGCCAACAGGGCAAAGGCAACAGCCGATTACCTAATAGCGGCAGGTATCCCGAGCAACAGGATCTCGTATGAAGGCTATGGCGAGACGGAGCTTACCAATGGCTGTAGCAATGGTGTACCTTGTAACAAAGAGAACCATCAACTCAACAGAAGGTCAGAGTTTATTGTGGTAGAATAGAATCAAACTTTTTAAGTAAATATAAAAGGGAAGGAGCATAGCTCCTTCCCTTTTTTTTGTTGATTAAGATTTTAGCTAATTTGAAAATTTTCATGCATTTAAATGATTTAGTACATGTATTACGCTAGGGGATTATCATAATTTTGCAGTAAATTCGAATCTTCCAAGGTTATATTTCATTGACCATTAAACTCTTTATTATAATAGAAAGCATGAAAAAATATATATTAATTACCTTCTGTTTATTTGTATTTGGCCATAGTAACTATGCACAAACAAAATTAGATGTGGTAGTAGAAAAGAAGATAGACTCCTTAATGGAGCTAATGACTCTTGAGGAAAAAGTAGGTCAAATGAACCAGTATAATGGTTTTTGGAATGTTACAGGTCCTATACCAGAAGAAGGTGATGCCTCTAATAAATTTGAGCATCTTAAAAATGGTTGGGTAGGCTCTATGTTAAATGTTACGGGTGTAGAAGAAGTTCGTAAGGTACAGAAGATTGTTGTTGAAGAATCTAGATTAGGTATCCCTTTAATTATTGGTTATGATGTAATTCATGGATATAGAACACAGAGCCCAATACCACTGGCAGAATCTGCTAGTTGGGATATGTATGCTATAAAAGCATCTGCGGCTATGGCTGCCGATGAAGCATCTGCAGCAGGAATTAACTGGACATTTGCCCCAATGGTAGATATATCTAGAGATGCCCGTTGGGGCAGGGTTATGGAAGGTGCAGGCGAAGATCCATATTTAGGTAGTCAAATTGCAAAAGCAAGAATTACAGGGTTTCAAGGCGAAGACCTTTCTGCACCAAATACTATAGCGGCAACAGCTAAACATTTTGCCGGTTATGGTTTTTCAGAAGCAGGTAGAGATTACAATACGGTAGATGTGGGTACATCAACATTGTACAATACCATTTTTCCGCCGTTTATGGCAGCGATAGAGGCTGATGTAAAAACATTCATGAATTCATTTAATGTACTTAATGGTATACCAGCTACCGGTAACTCCTTTTTACAAAGAGAGGTTTTAAAAGGAGAATGGGATTACCAAGGGTTTGTGGTTTCTGACTGGGGTTCAATGGCTGAAATGGTTGCTCATGGGTATTCTAAAGATGGAAAAGCTGCTGCTGAAAGTGCAGCAAATGCAGGTAGCGATATGGATATGGAATCTTATTTGTATGTAAAGCATTTAAAAATTTTGGTAGATGAAGGTAAAGTTTCCGTTGATAAAATTGATGATGCCGTAAGACGAATTTTAAGGGTAAAATATGAATTAGGTCTTTTTGATAACCCTTACAAATATTGTAACGAAGAGCGAGAAAAAGAAGTAATAGGAAGCGTCAAAAATAAAGCGATAGCATTAGATATGGCTGAAAAGTCTATAGTGCTTCTAAAAAACGAGAACCAATTATTGCCTTTAAAAAAGAAGGGAATGAACATAGCGGTTATTGGTCCGTTGGCGGCAGATAAAAACAGTCCATTAGGTGGTTGGAGACTTGCCGCGGAAGATAATTCTGCAGTATCTGTAATGGAAGGCTTAAAGAAATACAAAGGAAATAAACTGCACCACGAAAAAGGAGTAGAGTTGGTAAAAGGTAAGGAAGCTTTTGTCTTTGAAATTGATATAAACACTACAGATAGAACTGGTATTGCAGAAGCGGTAGAAGTAGCTAAAAATAAAGACGTAGTTGTCATGGTATTAGGAGAGCATGGTTTTCAGTCTGGAGAGGGTAGAAGTAGGGCTAGTTTAGATTTACCTGGTTTACAACAAGAATTATTAGAAGCTGTATATGCGGTAAATAAGAACATAGTTTTGGTTTTAATGAATGGAAGACCGTTGACTATTAATTGGGCAGATGAAAATATACCTGCAATAGTAGAAGCTTGGCAATTGGGTTCAACTAGTGGCGATGCTATTGCCAAAGTACTTTATGGCGATTATAACCCAAGTGGTAAATTGCCTATGACTTTTCCACGAAACGTGGGTCAGGTACCTTTGTATTATAATTATTTAAGTACAGGAAGACCAACGTATCCTGGTGATGATCTTGTTTTCTGGACGCACTATACAGATGAAGTAAACACACCTTTATATGAGTTTGGTTATGGGTTAAGTTATACTGAATTTACCTATGACAACTTAAAATTAAATACAAATTCCTTAAACAAAACTGGAGAGTTGAAAGTCAGTTTCGATTTGTCTAATACCGGTAAATATGAAGGTAAAGAAGTGGTTCAATTATACATTCAAGATTTGTTTGCCAGTATCACTAGACCTGTAAAAGAATTAAAAGATTTTAGAATGATTTCTTTAAAGCCTGGTGAGACTAAAAATGTGAGCTTTGTTATCACTCCTATGACTTTAGAATTCTATTCTGCAAATAATATATGGGAATCTGAAACGGGCGACTTTAAGGTCTTTATCGGTGGAAGCTCTAATACTCAGTTAGCTTCTGATTTTACATTGAAAGACTAAAAAGAATAGCTTCTAATTTTCAGTTTCTGAAAATTAGAAGCTATCATTAGTTTATTGATCTTACCAATCTTATATAATAATTTATTCTTTGGTCATCACATTGCGGACCATGACGTGTGGGCAATCTATAGTTTTACCGTTTTTTGAATTGCTACGCTACGTGACCTTCCCGTTTATATCCAACTGTAAACCTTTCATGTTGTTATATCAATTAGAATTATTTGTGCTTGACCAATAAAGAAGGATAGTTTTTTTTAAAATATTTTAAAACTTTCTATAATCAACTTAGTAGATTCGTATATTAAATTTTAGATAGTAATGTTTTAGTATAGATTCAGAAGAAGAATAGTTTGAGTTTAGTTAGGAAAGTACTTTTTTATAAACTATAAAAATTACTACAAACAAAAAAACCTCCAAATAATAAATATTTGAAGGTTTAAAAGTGACCGGGCTGGGGCTCGAACCCAGGACCCTCTCCTTAAAAGGGAGATGCTCTACCAACTGAGCTACCAGGTCAAAAAATCATAAGAACGTTAGCGTTAATTACTTATAAAATAAGTTTGAACGCTTAAATAAAAAAGCCTCTTTTTGGTGAAGAGGCTACTATTTATTGGTGACCGGGCTGGGGCTCGAACCCAGGACCCTCTCCTTAAAAGGGAGATGCTCTACCAACTGAGCTACCAGGTCAAAAGCAAATTCGGAAAATAATTCCCTCAATGCGGGTGCAAATATAAGTCGATTACTTTATTTTACAAACCCTTTTCAATATAAATTTATTTTTTTTTGAAAAGCGTATTAATTAGTCCAATTTTGTACAAATGAAAAACTTGAAAATAGTATTGTTAGGGTATATGGGTAGTGGCAAATCTACTGTTGGTAGAATTATAGCTAACCATTTGAATATTAAATTTTTAGATTTAGATGACTATATTGAAGAAGGTGAAGCAATGTCTATTGCTTCCATTTTTGAGACCAAAGGAGAAATCTATTTTAGAAAAAAAGAAATAGAATATTTAAATAAAATTTTTTCAAGTGAAGACAGTTTTGTGCTTTCTTTAGGTGGTGGTACTCCTTGTTTTGGTACTAATATGACCTTTGTAAATGAAAAAACTGCCAATTCTTTCTATTTAAATGTGGGTATAAATGAACTTTTTGATCGCCTGATAAAAGAAAAAAGTCATCGCCCCATGATTTCTCATTTACAAGATGAAGAACTGACTGAATTTATTGGGAAGCATTTATTCGAGAGAAGCTACTTTTATAATCAAGCACATCAAAAGGTAAAAAGTAATAATAATACTCCTACAGAGATTGCTGAAATGATTGTAAACAAACTAGTCTAAATAGACTCTATCGTTTTTGGTTTCAAAATGAACGTTTACATGCTCTTGTAAAGAGGTAGATAATGAAATACCTTTATAGTCTGCTTTAACCGGATACTTTTTATGGTTTCTATTCACCAAAACGGCAGTTTTAAGTTGCTTTAATGGAGTTTTTAGAAAATGGTGCACACCATATATTAAGGTAGTACCAGAATTTAAAACATCATCTACGATAACGACCGATTTATTAACGAAGTCAGCATCTGGCAATGACGTGGTTACACCGCTAGATAACGGGTCTGTTTTATCCATAGATAATTTACACAGTACAATTTTTGCCTCGGTAATCTTTTTAAGCTTAGCGACAATTTTCTTTGCAAATGCTAGTCCGCCACCGTCTATACCTGCAATAATGATTTCTTCTTCAGAAACATTTGCCTCATAGATTTGGTATGCTATACGTTCTATTTTATGTTGAATCTGTAAATGTGAAAGTATGGTATGTTGCATATGCTGTTCTTAAAACAATAAAGATAGGTATGTTTTTAAAAGTTTTAGTTAATCTTCAACTTCTTTACTTTTACTATCTGATTCTATAGTGCTTGTTTCATCAGTATTTGTATCGCCATCTAAATACTCATCAATATCTCTTCTATCTTTTTTGGTAGGTCGGCCAATACCTTTTTTACGATAATAATCTTTAGAGTATTGCAAGAGTTCGTTATGTTCAAATGCTTCTTTAGGTGTAGTGTCTTTTCTATAAATGTCTACTAGTTTGGCGCCAACACGACTTGGTGGTATGTCAAGAACCGTAAATTTATAATCTATCTGATTTTTGCGCACCACAACTTCATCCATCGGAAAAACCTCTTTTCCTGGTTTAGCAGTAATACCGTTAATTTTTGCATACCCTTTTTTACATGCTGTCGATGCAATGTTTCGGGTTTTAAAATATCGTGTGCTCCACAAGAATTTATCTATGCGCATTACGGGTTGTATTTCTTTGTTAACTTCCAAACAAAAATAAGGGAAAATTGTATCTTGCGCGTTCAAAATAAATTATTGATGAAATTGAAAAATGCCTATTTGCTAATAGCAGGTTTACTAATAATAAGTTCTTGTAAGAATGACGATGATGCTATTGGTGAAGTTGTACCACCAAGATTATTAAGCGAAGTAACCGTAGAGGATGACGCAGAAATCATAGAATTTTTAAAAACACATTTCTATAATAAAGAAGAGTTTGATACACCACCAGAAGGTTTTGATTATAAAATTGTATTCGATACTATTGCCGGTGATAACAGTGATAAGCAATCGCTATTTGATAGTCCAAATTTAATTACTCAAACTATTACCGTTGATTCTGAAGATTTGGGGAGGGCAGATGATGACGAGACAATTGATCAAACTTTATATACTTTGGTAGTAAGGCAGGGTGTTGTAGATGGTACACCTACAATTGGTGATTTTTCTATTCTTAGATATGAAGGATTGTTATTGGATGGAACTCTTTTTGATGCTTCCGTAAATCAGCCGATACGTTTTAACCTTTCTTCTGTGGTAAGAGGATTTGGTAATGGAATGAAAAATTTTCAAACTGGTACAGGACCTATCGAAAATGGTGATGGAACTATTAGTTATGAGGATTATGGTATTGGAGCTATTTTTATTCCAGCAGCTTTAGCATATTTTGATTCATCACCTAATACTGATGTACCTACATATTCTCCATTAATTTTTAAGGTAGATGCTTTTGCATATGAGCCAGATTCTGATTTGGACGGTGATTTAATCCCTTCAATTTTAGAAGATTTAAATGGTAACGGCTATCTGAATGATGATAATACTAATGAAGAGGCAGAAGCTGATATTAGAACCTATGTTGCAAATTATTTAGATCCTGATGATGACGGTGATGGTATTTTAACAATTGACGAAATTGAACTAGATGCCGATGGCAACTTTGTTGGCTTCTTAGATACAGATGGTGACGGTACGCCTGATCATCTTGATAATGACTTATAGTATTTCACTTTAAAGCATAAAAAAACCTCTTAAGAATTCTTAAGAGGTTTTTTGTTTCTTGCTGTTTTGTTTATAGTGCCAAAGACAAACTTAATATCAATTGATCTGGTCTAGTATCGATTCTACTAGGACCTAGAGTTGTAACGTTGGTGTTAATAAAGGATATTTCATTTTCACTAAATCCTCTTTCGTAACGTAGGTCTATCCCTAATTTACCAAGATTTACTCCGGCTCCAATATTCATCCCTACTGAAAAATCATTTTCTACGTCATCAATAGTAATACCATCAAACTCAGTATCTAAAATATATTGAAAACTAGGACCGGCAAAAACATGTAAAGGACCAACTAGGTTAATACCTAAAAGTACAGGCACATCTAATTTGCTCATGTCAAAATCGGCTCCGTCATAATCAGACTTTGTTTTGGTGTATACCAGTTCTGGTCTTACATATACTTTAGAAGCTCCAAATTTTCCGAAAACACCTACATGATACCCTACGTTTCTATCCGGATTTTTTGCAGCATCACCGGCAGATTCAAAATAATCTCCGTTTGCGTTGTAGTTTAATCCCCCTTTAACTCCAAATCCCGAATCACTCTGTGCTATTCCATAAAACCCAGAGAGCGCCATAAAGGCAACTAAAATTGTTTTTTTCATAATCATTGTTGTTTTGAGTGAAATTGGTATCAAATACAATACCAATTGTTCCCTTTCTCGTTATACCATCAGAACGGAGGTTAAATATCTTTATTGTTTACAGGTGTTTTTGGGTTAATTTTCATTTTATGAAGTTACTATAACCAACATTTAAGTTTATTACTTTCAGAAATATCTTTGCTTTTTATTAAGTTTTTCCCCCACACAGTTCATTATATTTGCAGCTAGAATTAGAAAATTTGAAGTTTACACTACATAATACCGATTTACAATCAAAGGCAAGGGCAGGTACTATTGTTACTGACCATGGTACTATTGAAACCCCAATTTTTATGCCGGTGGGTACGGTGGCGTCTGTAAAAGGAGTGCATCAAAAAGAATTAAGAGAAGAGGTAAACCCAGATATTATTCTTGGTAATACCTATCATTTGTTTCTTCGACCTAAAACAGAGATTTTAAAGAAAGCTGGCGGACTCCATAAATTTATGGGTTGGGATAGAAATATTCTTACCGATAGTGGCGGTTACCAAGTATATTCTTTGTCTGCGAATAGAAAGATAAAAGAAGAAGGGGTAAAATTTAAATCGCATATAGATGGATCTATGCATTTATTTACACCTGAAAATGTTATGGAGATTCAGCGTGTAATTGGCGCAGATATTATCATGGCATTTGATGAATGTACGCCTTACCCTTGCGATTATAATTATGCAAAGCGATCTATGCATATGACGCATAGGTGGTTAGATAGATGTATTAATCATCTTGAAAAAACACCTTTTGAGTATGATTATGAACAAACGTTTTTTCCTATAGTACAAGGTTCTACCTATAAAGATTTAAGAAGGCAATCTGCTGAGTATATTGCCAATGCTGGGGCGGAGGGTAATGCTATTGGCGGACTTTCAGTTGGTGAGCCGGCAGAAGAAATGTATGGCATGACTGAGGTCGTTTGCGAAATTTTGCCAGAAGATAAGCCACGATATTTAATGGGCGTAGGTACGCCAATTAATATTCTTGAAAACATTGCCCTAGGTATAGATATGTTCGATTGTGTGATGCCAACAAGAAATGCAAGAAACGGAATGTTGTTTACTGCACATGGTACCATAAATATTAAGAACAAGAAGTGGGAAGATGATTTTTCCCCTATAGATGAAATGGGAACTACTTTTGTAGACCATGAGTATTCTAAAGCATATTTAAGACATTTGTTTGCAGCCAATGAATATTTAGGCAAACAAATTGCAACAATTCATAACTTAGGCTTTTATATGTGGTTAGTGAGAGAAGCTCGTAAGCACATTATTGCAGGTGATTTTAGAGCTTGGAAAGATATTATGGTAAAACAAATGGATAAAAGGCTATAATGCTATCAATAATAGATAAATACATTCTAAAACGGTATCTAGCAACATTTTCGTTGATGCTCTTATTGTTTATTCCCATTGGTATAATGGTGAATTTAGCAGAGCAGATCGGTAAAATGATTGATAACGAAGCACCGTTGAATGAAATAGTAATGTATTATGTGAATTTTACGATTTACATTGGTAATCTATTATTTCCTATTTTTCTATTCCTTTCCGTAATATTCTTTACCTCTAAGTTGGCAAACAATACAGAAATTGTTGCCATATTAAGTTCTGGAGTTTCTTATGGTCGTTTTTTAAGACCTTATATAATAGGCGCTTCAATGGTCGCTGTTTTAATGTTCTTTATGACCATGTTTATTGTACCAAATGCTAGTGTTGGCTTCAATGAATTTAAATACAAATACCTGAAAAAAGGTAAACAGGATCGGGTGACCAACAATATTTTTAATCAGTTGAATGAGTCTGATTTTATATATGTTAGCAGCTTTGACCCCGCTAGACAGTTAGGTCATAACTTTACTTTTGAGCGATTTGATGAAAATAATGAGCTAGATTTTAAAATATCTGCAGCTAATATTCGATGGGTCGAAAAAGACTCTAGCTACCGCTTAACATCTTACAAAAAGCGAACGGTTTTAGGGGATACCGCAATTATTGAAAGTAAACGCCGCTTAGATACCATTTTTGCTTTTGATATAGGCGATTTAACGCCTGTGTCATATGTAGCAGAAACAAAGAACCTTTTTGAATTAGATACTTTTATTAAAGATCAAAGAAGAAAGGGAGCCTCAAATATTAATACTTATGTTTTGGTAAAGTACAAACGTTGGGCATTGCCATTAACGGCCTTTATCTTAACCATAATTGCTGTTTCGGTTTCTTCTGTTAAAAGACGTGGTGGTATGGGAGCCAATTTGGCATTCGGTATTTTAATTGCGTTTATATTTATATTTTTTGATAAGGTATTCGGTGTATTAGCCGAGCAATCTGGCTTTTCTCCTTTGCTCGCTGTCATTATACCTAATGTAGTTTTTGGATGTCTGGCATTTTATCTACTTCAAAATGCAAAAAGATAGAGTTCTTAATTTACTACACTTGCATTTTATTGTCTTTATTTGGGGCTTTACGGCCATTTTAGGCAAATTGATTACCATTGACTCTTTGCCATTGGTTTGGATTAGAATGGGGATGGCGACCCTATTTATTGCTATTTATATTTTTTTTGCAAAATTCAGTATTAAGGTTTCAAGAAAAACACTTTGCTGGTTGGTTGGTGGTGGTATTGTAGTAGCATTACATTGGGTCACCTTCTTTTTGGCTATAAAAGTATCTACCGTATCTGTTGCTTTGGCTATGATGTCTACGGGAGCTTTTTTTACAGCCTTAATGGAACCCTTTTGGTATAAACGAAAGATAATAGGTTATGAGATATTCTTTGGGTTAATGGTCGTAGCAGGACTCTATTTGATTTTTAAAGTAGAGACGGAGTATGTCTACGGTATGATAATCGCATTGATATCGGCATTTTTAGCAGCTGTTTTTTCGTTGATAAACGGAAAATTGGTGCAGAACCACAAACCATCAGTTATCTCTTTTTATGAATTAGGTGTAGGAATGGTTTTCTTATCTGTAATCTTGTTATTTAAAGGCGATTTTAATATGTCATGGGTGATGCTGCCTCAAATGGATTGGGTTTATCTAATAGTGTTAGCGCTTATTTGTACAGCATATGCGTTCATAGCATCAGTGAAAATTATGCGAGTTTTAACACCATATACGGTAATGCTAACAACAAATTTAGAGCCAGTATATGGTATTCTGCTGGCTTGGTTCATATTTGGATCAGAAGAAAAAATGAAACCAATGTTTTATGTGGGAGCCTTAATAATACTCAGTACGGTTATTGCAAACGGTATTTTAAAGCAAAGAGCGAATATTAAAAAAAGGGTACCCAAGATTTAGGTATTAAAGTTTTATCTTTGAGCCGCAACTAAAGAAACTTTATAGAAATATGGAATATTTGGATTTTGAACTTCCAATTAAAGAATTGGAAGAGCAATTGGACAAGTGCATGGTAATTGGAGAGGAAAGCGATGTTGATGTTACCGAGACTTGTAAACAGATTGAAAAGAAACTTACCGAAACCAGAAAAGATATATATAAGAATTTAACTGCTTGGCAACGAGTACAGTTATCTAGACATCCAAATAGACCTTATACATTAGATTATATCAAAGCTATTTGTGGTGATACCTTCTTGGAACTACACGGTGATCGTACTGTAAAGGATGACAAGGCCATGATCGGTGGTTTAGGTAAAATTGGTGATCAGAGCTATATGTTTATTGGTCAGCAAAAAGGATACAATACTAAAACGCGTCAGTATAGAAATTTTGGTATGGCCAACCCAGAAGGGTATAGGAAGGCTTTACGTTTAATGAAATCTGCTGAAAAGTTCCAAGTGCCTGTAGTTTGCTTAATAGATACACCAGGTGCTTACCCAGGTATTGAAGCAGAAGAAAGAGGACAAGGAGAGGCAATTGCAAGAAATATTCTTGAAATGACACGCCTTAAGGTGCCTATAATTGTTGTGATAATTGGTGAAGGAGCATCTGGTGGTGCTTTAGGTATAGGTGTGGGTGATAAGGTGTTAATGCTAGAGAATACATGGTATTCTGTTATTTCTCCAGAATCTTGTTCTTCAATTTTATGGAGAAGCTGGGAGTATAAGGAAAGAGCCGCCGAAGCTTTGAAACTGACAGCGACCGATATGAAAAAGTTGAAACTTATTGATGAAATCATTCGCGAACCTGCAGGTGGTGCTCATGCTAATAGACCAAAAACTTTTGAAACCGTAAAAAATAAAATTTCTTCTCATTTTGAAGATTTGCAAAAGTTATCACCAAAAGAATTGGTAAATCAGCGTATGGATAAATACGCACAGATGGGCGTTTTTAACGGCTAATCTGCATTTTAGGCTTCTTAAAAATATACCGAGGATTTTATTCCTCGGTTTTTTTATGTTATCAACAGAAAATCGTAACTTATTAACAGTCAATTGTTAGTCAACTGTGAACATCGAAAGTGATGTTTTTCACGTTAACTAAAGGTTAATTGTATACTTTCGCACTATGGAGAACACAAAACCTTTTGTCGCTCGAAAGATTGACAAATCTAATATTATAAGCCTTCAGAAAGGTAAAATTCCACCACAAGCTATTGATTTAGAGGAGGTTGTGTTGGGTGCTATGATGATAGATAAAAAAGGTGTTGATGAAGTTATCGATATTTTACACCCCGATGTTTTCTATAAAGACGCTCATAGATTTATTTACGAGGCTATCTTTATTCTCTTTGAAGAGTCACAACCGATCGATTTATTAACCGTTTCTTCACAACTTAAGAAATCAGGTAAATTAGAGATTTGTGGAGGAGATTTTTACTTGATAAAATTGACTCAAAAAGTAGCGTCATCTGCTCATATTGAGTTTCATGCACGTATTATTCTCCAGAAGTTTATTCAGCGTAGTTTGATTAAAATTTCTGGTGAAATTATTGAGGAGGCATATGATGAGGCTATCGATGTATTTGACTTGTTAGATACTGCTGAAGCAAAATTATATGATGTTACCCAAGGTAACTTAAAGCGTTCTGCAGAAACTGCGCAAGATTTGGTAATACAAGCCAAAAAACGAATTGAAGAGATTGCAGGTAAAGAGGGGATGAGTGGAGTCGCCTCTGGTTTCGATAAACTAGATAAGCTTACTTCGGGTTGGCAGCCAAGTGATTTAATTATTGTTGCAGCACGTCCTGGTATGGGTAAAACGGCTTTTACCTTATCTATGGCGAGAAATATGGCTGTAAATACAAATACACCTGTAGCTTTCTTCTCTTTAGAGATGTCCTCGGTACAGCTAATAACAAGACTAATTTCTTCTGAAACTGGTTTGTCTTCAGAAAAACTAAGGACGGGTAAGCTTGAAAAGCATGAGTGGGAACAATTGAATGTTAAAGTGAAAACTTTAGAAAAAGCACCTTTGTTTATTGATGATACTCCGTCACTATCCATTTTCGATTTACGTGCAAAAGCAAGGCGTCTTGCCTCTCAGCATGGTATAAAAATGATTATGATCGATTATTTGCAGTTAATGACAGCAGGTGGGAGTCAAAAAGGAGGAAATAGGGAACAGGAGATATCTACTATTTCTCGAAACTTAAAAGCGCTTGCAAAGGAATTGAACATTCCTGTAATTGCATTATCTCAGCTATCGCGTGCTGTTGAAACACGTGGTGGTAGTAAAAGACCTATTCTTTCGGATTTGAGGGAATCTGGAGCAATCGAGCAAGATGCAGATATTGTATCGTTCATCTATAGACCTGAGTATTATAAGATAGAAGAGTGGGATGATGAAGAACGTTCGCCAACTCAAGGTCAGGGAGAATTTATTGTAGCAAAACACCGTAATGGTGGTTTAGAAAATATTAGATTGAAGTTTATAGGTAATCAAGGTAAGTTCGATAACCTTGATGATTTTGACTCTCCTTTCGAGTTCCAATCGAAAATGAATGCAAATGAAGAGAATCCGTTTGCGACGAAAAACTTACCAAGTGCAGATGATGCCTTTGGTAGTAGCATGAATAGTAGTCCTGATTTGGATGAGGATAACGATGTTCCTTTTTAAACTGTAGTAATAATATATATTTAAAAAGTCTCCATTAGTGGAGACTTTTTGCGTTTGTAGCAAATCTATTTTCTGGAATATCACTTTACAATACCTTTAACGATAACTCAATTTGCGACCAAAGTTTTTACTTTATCTTTGAATTAATGTCTTGAATATAATATATGTCTAAAATTGTATCATCAGTTTTCTTTCTTCTTTTATCAGTGCAGCTATTCGCATCATCCATATTGATTCCGATGGATTCCGATACTCAGAAAAACCATTTAAAAGCTTATGGAATTACCTATTGGGTATTGGCAAAGCAACAAAAAGTACAATGGTTATTAAACTATCGAGGTGGTTCTTTTTTATTGCCAGATGGGGAAAGTATTAGAAAGGAATGTCAAATTAGGGGAGTAAGCTTTGAAATCTTATCTGATGCGCAGGCAAACGGTATACTAGATGAAATTAGTAGTCCATCAGTAAATCAAGATGCTGTAATATTAGAGAAGGCTCCAAGAATAGCAGTCTATTCTCCAAAAGATAAACAACCTTGGGATGATGCGGTAACTATGGCTTTGACGTATGCCGAAATTCCTTATACGACTATTTATGATGAAGAAGTATTAGGAGATAAGTTAGCATTGTATGATTGGCTTCATTTACATCATGAGGATTTCACTGGTCAATATGGTAAGTTTTATGGAGCATATAGAGCAACACCTTGGTATATAGAAGGAAAAAAGAATTCTGAAAAGTTAGCTAAGAAATTAGGATTTGATAAGGTCTCTGAAGAAAAAGGAGCAGTAGCTGTAAAAATAAGAAACTATGTTATTGGTGGCGGATTCATGTTTGCTATGTGTTCTGCAACCGATAGTTTTGATATTGCTTTAGCTGCTGATGGTATCGATATTGTAGAACCTATGTTCGATGGTGATGCTTCAGATCCAAACTATCAAGCAAATTTAGATTTTGGAAAGACCTTCGCTTTTACAGATTTTATCTTAGAACGTAGTCCGCTGAAATATGAATTCTCTTCAATTGATATGACAAATAAAAGAGGAAATGTGCCAAAGGAATCTGATTACTTTTCTCTGATGGATTTCTCGGCTAAATGGGACCCGGTGCCTACGATGCTTTGCCAGAATCATACCTCTTTGGTAAAAGGATTCATGGGGCAGACAACTGCTTTTACACGTTCTGAAATTAAGCCGACAGTATTAGTGTTAGGAGAAAATAAATTAAACGAAGAAGCAAGGTATATTCACGGAATTAAAGGAAAGGGATTCTTTACTTTCTATGGTGGTCATGATCCTGAAGATTACCAACATAGAGTAGGGGACCCAAAAACCGAATTAGAGTTACACCCAACTTCACCAGGGTATCGTTTAATACTTAATAATGTATTATTTCCGGCAGCCAGAAAGAAGAAGCAAAAGACATGAGTTCAATTTATGTACAGATTAAAATAAAAAACCGTGATCAATACTTTCGTATTGATCACGGTTTTTTTTATAAGGTTTCTTCTATGGGTCTAGAATACTCCAATAAAGTGACTGCCTGCAACATTCACTAATTCAGCACCTTTAGTTACTGTACCGGTTTCTGTTTCTACAACATAGATATTTCCGTTTTGACCAACAGCACCTTGAGTAAGGTAAATTTCTGTTCCTTCAACAACAAAGCCTTGGTATTGAAATAAGTAGAAATCTGGATCATAAGGAATGTCATTAATTTTTACTGCAGTCTTAGCATTTAGATCTACTAAAGCAAAAAATCCTTGCAGTCCAGCAACACCGTCAGCAGAACCATTATGACGATAAGCTAATACCGCTTTACCATTTGCAGCTGGTCTCCATGCTAAAATATATGCACCTTCTATACCTAAAGCATCGTCCAAATTGAAATCGTAAGTATCATCATATTCATTATCTGAATCAATCTTTAAAATATGAGAACCTTCAGGGTCGCTTTGATTTGCTTGATAAACACTGCCGTTGTATTCGAAAGAATTGATACTTCGGTAGCCATTTGTATTTCCATGTCCAACGGTAGAAGTAATAACTGAAGGATTAAGTAGGGAAGGGTAGTCTAAAACAATGGTTTTAGAACCTAAAATCTCAAAATCGCTATCACTTTCAGCGGTAGAAGGATCAACTTTGCTTAAACGAGCACCAATATATAATTTGTTTCCTGCAGCATTTAACGTAGGCATGTCTATTCTAGAGATATAATAACCGGCAGCTTCTTCCTCTGCGCTCAAAGGAACACTATGCTCTTGAAATTCTTTAATAGAAGAATTTACTAAATCTAAAGTTACTACACCAATAGTTGCTTCTGTTCGAGTATAATTGTCGTTCTCATCAAATTCATTTTCTGTATTTACATAGACAGCGGCACCTGTTTGATCTCCATCAAATAATTTTATCCATCTTGGAGCAGTTCCTACATAAGGTGCTATACTAACTTCTGATCCTGAGGGAGTAAAAACCTGTCCGCCTTCAACAGTGTATTTAGTATAATTTCCTCCAGTATCACCTGCGTAGCTAATATTAAAAATAGTATTACCGTCTTCAGAAGATTGCAATCTAGCCGTCCTGTTAGAAGGTGCTATAAATCCGTTTTCAAAAGGCTCAATAGAAACAGTAGGGTTTTTAGCATCAACACTAGTTACTGCGTAAATTAAAGTTCCACCATTACCATCACCAGGATCTTCTCCCATTTTAGCTCCCGCAACAGTAATCCATCTAGGCTCTTCCGGTTCAACAGTATCTGGTTCTTCTGTATCTGTTTCTGGTACTACTACAGTATCGTCTTCATTACTGCAAGCGGTCATAAGACCAGCAGTAAATATAATTGCAGCAAAGGTTTTTAGATTTAGAAACGTTCTTTTCATTTTTAGTATTAATTAAAAGATTAAAATTTATTTATTGCGTAATTCAGTTTTAGGTAAAAAGCTCTTCCTGGTTTTTGAACAGAAAGATTATCGTAAACGGGTTCGTCGAATATATTTTTGATATCAAAACTTACTATAAATTTGTTATTTGGAAATGCATAGCTAAGTCCGAAATCTTGTGATATTTGTTGGGGAACAGCAAAAAACTCATTACCAACGGTGTTGCTACCTTGAGCGGTAAGGAAAGAAAACTCATCGGTGAAGTACACATTGTAAAATGCATTAAGTCTAGACTTCTTCTGAATTAAATCTTTGAAAGAATAACGTAAACCACCATTCATGGTGAAAAATGGCGTATTAGGCACATTAATTTCTATTCCTTGGTTTTCAATTTTAAGATCAAATCGAGAAATATTGAAATTCAAACCAAAATTGTTGTCGTAAGAGTAATTTAGTTGCGCATCAAACCCTTTAGATGTGCCACTACCTTGGTTTACATATACAATTAATTCATCATCAACATTCAAAGATGTTTCAATAGGTAGACCAATTCTGTCTTTTATGTTACGGGTGAAAACATTGGTAGATATCGTAAAAGCATGTTTTTTAATATTGAAATTTCCAAATCTGAATCCTAAGTTGAAGTTCTCACTGCTTTCTGGGTCAATACTTGAATTGGCTACCACGTTATCACCATCATTACCGAAAATCTCAGTTTCGTCTGGTAATCTAATTGCTTTTTCTGCGGATGCTAATAAGGTGATACTAGGTACAATTTCGTAAGAAGCAGCAAAACCATAGCCATCATAATTTTTATTGCTACTGACTACTTCATCTACTACCACATCATTTCCGTCAGCGTCAGATTCAATAGCAGGATCAATACTAGTAGATTTCTGTTGGTAATGTTTGCCAAATAAATTTGCCTTTAATTTTTCATCAAATGCAGTTAACTCGTAGGTTAAGGAGTATATATTCTTTTTCAATTCTCGTGTTCCTACAAAAGTGTTTTCTAATACGGATCTTAGGGCATCGCTATCTTCTCGGTCGATTCCGCTATACACATGATTTATTGATACACTATGATGGTCGTTTATTGCGTAAGAAATACCACTTCTTATAGAGGCTACATTTCTTTTTATTTTAGCAAGTGTGGGGCCTCCTTCTTGTTGAGACCTCCAGGTGTATTGATATTCATTTCCTCTAAAATCAATTGCTCTTTCTCCGTTCCAGCTATATGCCCAAGAAACGGTGTCGTTAACAGCTCGGTTTCTTTTTCCGTATAAACCGTTCACTTTAACATCAAGCCCTTTTGTGAAAAGATCTTTCTTTTGGTAATTGATACTTCCCAATAACGCATCAGATTCTAAAAACCTATCCTTATATGGGGTTATGGTCATAAAAGCTCCATGCTGTACTTCTTTATAATCATCAGATCCAGTAACACCAATAAAAAATTGGTCAGACCATTTTACATCGGTAAAACCTATTTCTGCTCTACCACCAGTGGATCTGTAAGCATCATTGAATCTTCTTGCGGTTATAGGAGTTTGTACCCCGCCTAAGCCGGTAACAACAACACTTCTGCCCGATACCTTATAATCATTATCAGAGTAGTTGTGAAAAAGAGAAGCCTTAACGGTTAATCCTGATTTTTCAAATCGATATAAGCCATTTACACTGGCTTGTGTAGTATTGAATGATCCATAAGACAAAGATGCGTTAAAGTTAGTTTTAGCGTCATTGTGGAGCACTATATTAATAGCTCCGCCTAATGCGTCGTCGGCTAAATAACCAGGTACCACGCCTTTATAAACTTCAATGTTTTTAATCATTGAAGGAGGTATACTGTTTAGGTTGAATGAATTACCGTAAGTTGAAATGGGAATACCATCTATAAATATACGTACCGAGTTACCAGATAATCCGTTTAAACTATAGGTAACATCTGAGCCTAAGCCACCATTTTGACGAATTTTTACCCCAACAGTAGTATTCAGTAGTTCGTTGGTTTGTATATTTCTAAGGCTAGCTTCTTCTGTTTTTATTGCGCTGACAGCAAAACCTTTTGTTTCTAGTTTCGTTTCATGCGATTTACCGTTGATGGTAACTTCATCTAAATTCTCTGTAGATTCTTGTAGGGTAAAATCAAGATTGACTTTATTGTTACTTTCCGATATTTCAAAAGGTATTGAGCGCGTGCCATAACCAACAAATGAAACTACCAGGTTGTATTTTCCTTTTGGAATGTTGTTGATACTGTAGAAACCAATATCATTAGTAAGAACACCAAGTTTTAGTCCCTTAACCAATACACTTGCAAATGGTAAAGAATCGCCAGATGTATCTTGTACGGTACCCGAAACTGTTCCTGAAATTTGCTGTCCTTGAACAATTAAGAACATGAAGAAAGGTAAAACAGTGAAGATTTTTTTCATTTGATTTAAAATAGCTACTAATCTTTATTAAGATTAAGTCTAAATAAATTAGTTTTGCAAATCTAAAGCAGGAATGAGAAGGCAAGTACCGAGAAAGGAATTTAAACATACGCAAAAGGAAGTATTGAATTGGGAGAGGAAAAGCATATAAATAGCGAGTTGTTACGAAAAGAATTGCGAGTAGGTGAGTTGTTTAAAAACGGGTTCATTAATAACTCTGTTCAGTTCAATGAAGTAGAAGTAACCACTAAGGATAATAACTCTTTTATTAGAGGTGCAGACTTTTCTAATCTAGACCTAATTCATCAGTTCAATTCAGAAATTTGTGTAACAAGTGACAAACATTTAATAAAACTTCATTTTTCTTTAGAGGGAACTTATTGTTATCAACCTCTTAGGCATATCAAATATTTAGTTCAAATACCAGAAAACCACTGTAATATGTTTTACTACCCAACAACTGAGGGTAGAGATATATTTTTTAAAGGAAATGCTAAGCTATTTGAGATTTATGTAAAACCTAGTTTACTTCAAACCCTATTGGGAACAGAATTTGAAAGCTCTTTTGAAAAATTAAAAGCAGCAATAACTAACTCAAATTCTTTTGTATTATGGGATAAAAGTAAATTTATTCCGCCTCAAATTCGGAGTAAAATAAATGAGATAATTCAATGCCCTTATAAAGGAGAGATTAGAAAAACATATTTAGAAAGTAAATTGACGGTTTTAATGATAGATTTTCTTTTAGGCAGACAAACTTCTAAGCTTTCTAAGACTAATATAAAATTATTGAATTCTGATTATTTGGCAATTGTAAAGGTAGAAGCACACATTAGAAATAACTTAAAGGAGCCATTGAAAATTTTAGATTTAGCGAATATAGCAGGTTTTAATGCTACCAAGTTGAAAAGAGATTTTAAAAAAATATATGGGGTGACAGTGTTCAAATATATTACAGCAATACGTATGGAGGTTGCTAAGAGTTTAATAACCCAAGACGGGGCAACCATTGCTTTTGCAGCATACGAAGTAGGTTATGCAAATCCGCAGCATTTCACTACTGCTTTTAAAAGAACTATGGGGTATGTGCCAAGTGAGTTAAAACCTGCAGTACAGTAATTGGAGACGATGACTTTATTTGATAAGCATTTTTAATATATGTTCCACTCCATTTTCGTCATTACTTAACGTACTGTATTTAGCAACTTTTTTTACATTAGGATGAGCGTTTTCCATAGCAAACCCAAAGTCAGATAAAGCAAGCATTTCTAAATCGTTGTTATAATCTCCAAAAACCATTACTTCATCAGATTTTAAATTATAACTTTCCATAACCTTGGTTAATGCATAGCCTTTGTGCGCATTTATATTAGAGATATCTAACCAATTTTCACCTGAAACCTTAACTTTCAAATCACTCTCAAAGTGTTTTACAAACGGGTATATATATTGTTCGCTACTTTCAAAATGATAAATGGCAATTTTGATGACTTCAGAATCAAAAGCTGAAAGGTTATCTATAATCTCAAACTCGGTATAATATTCAGCAAGTTTGCTTACAAACTCATTTGATTTGCCAGTTAAATAAGCTTGATGTTTACCGCATAGTACTGGGTGTATATTGGGTATTTCGTTTAAACTTTTTAAAATATCTTTTACATGGTTTTTATCTAAAGGTGTAGCCAGAATTTCGGTATTTTGTTTCATGGCAAAACCTCCATTTTCAGCAATAACAATTATATCATCTTTTATAGACGCTAATTTGTCTATGATGCTATTGTACTGTCTGCCGCTCGCAGCTACAAAGATGATACCTTGCGATTTTAAATCTTTAAAAATGTCAAAGAATTGATCGCTGACCTGGTGATCGGAGTTTAGAAGTGTCCCGTCCATATCAGAAACAACCATTTTAATCTTTGATAAATCCATGTAGTTTTATTTTACTACAAAGATATTTCAACCAAGTTTAGTAATGTGGCTAAAAGCAAAGTTTTACCTTTATTTAATAATATATAAAGTATGAAATTATTTCAAAAAGAGATTACATTACCGTCTTATCAAAGAGGGTTTCATATTATTACGGATCTTGTCATTAATAGTATCCCTGAAATTAAACAAATACATACAGGGTTTTTACAAGTATTTATCAAGCATACATCTGCAAGTTTAACAATTAATGAGAATGCAGACCCAACTGTTCGTGATGATTTTGAGTCTCATATTAATGTATTAGTTCCTGAAAATGTACCGTATTACAAACATGATTATGAAGGGTCAGACGATATGCCTGCACATATTAAGGCATCATTAATGGGTGCTTCGGTACAAATACCGGTAACCAATGGTAAATTAAATATGGGTATCTGGCAGGGAGTTTATCTTTGTGAGCATAGAAATTATGCGTCTGGTAGAAATATAGTTTTGACTTTGTGGGGAAATTGATTTTTGACTAACTTGAAATAAAGTAAAAAGGATATGACAACAGAAGAATCTATTTTAAATAAAATTCAAATACTAATCACCAATCATTTTCAAACTCCTGAAATGGCTTTTAATTTTTTTGATGAGGATAATGATCAGAAACTTACAAAGGCAGAAACTGTCAAGCTATTGAAAGATGCAGAAATAAGTGGATTCATTAGAGGTATTGTGTCTTCAAAGCTAATCGAAGGGTATGATAAAAATGGTGATGAGTTAATTGATTGGGAAGAGTTTAAAACGGCAATATCTAAAATTAAAAAATCCGATTCGTAAGAATCGGATTTTTCAAAAAGTGAGATTGTTATTAATTTATTTTACCTGATCTACAACTGCCTTAAAGGCATCTGGGTGATTCATTGCTAAATCTGCAAGAACTTTTCTGTTAAGTTCTATATTCTTAGCTTTTACTTTTCCCATAAATTGAGAGTAAGACATTCCGTGTTGTCTAGCACCTGCATTAATACGGGTAATCCACAATGAACGAAAAGTTCTTTTCTTGTTTCTACGGTCTCTGTAAGCATATAACATTGCTTTTTCAACCGCATTTTTGGCTACTGTCCAAACGTTTTTACGTCTTCCAAAGTAACCTTTGGCTTGCTTCATTACCTTTTTTCTTCTGGCTCTTGAAGCTACTGCATTTACTGATCTTGGCATTTTTTTCTAATTTTTTGTAGTAGGCGTTCTTTTAATTTAAGAAACTTTTAAAGCCTAACTCCATGGTTAATAATTTTACCTGTTAAAGAGTTGTTTACTTTAAACGTAATTGCTCTTTAATACTGTTAACGTCTGCTTGATGAACTAAACCATCATGTGTTAACTTTAGCTTACGCTTTTTAGATTTTTTAGTCAAAATATGACTCTTAAAAGCGTGCTTTCTTTTAATTTTACCTGTACCTGTAAGCTTAAAACGCTTCTTAGCACTGGATTTTGTTTTTTGTTTAGGCATTTTCTCCTAGTTTATATATTAATCTCACTTTGCATGCTAAACGCTGCCCACAATTGTAAGCAGCGTTTAGTATTTTATAAATACATTCGGTCGCAATGCGAAGCCGAAGTGTTATTTTATTTTCCCTTAGTCTTAGGCGCAATGAACATTGTCATACGCTTTCCTTCTAATTTAGGCATCTGTTCTACCTTTCCTAATTCTTCCAATTCAGAGGCTAATTTCAATAATAGAATTTCACCCTGATCTTTATAGACAATAGAACGACCTTTAAAAAATACGTACGCTTTTAGTTTAGCTCCTTCTTTAAGGAACTTTTCAGCGTGTTTCTTTTTAAAGTCATAATCATGATCATCTGTATTAGGACCAAATCTTATTTCCTTAACAACAACCTTAGAAGCTTTCGCTTTCATGGCTTTGTCTCTTTTCTTCTGCTCGTATAAAAACTTTTTATACTCCATTATTTTACAAACAGGAGGGTCTGCCTTTGGGGAAATCTCCACCAAATCCAAACCTAATTCTTCTGCTTTCTCAAGAGCCTGAGGAAAAGGATATACACCTACTTCAACATTGTCACCTACCAACCTAACTTTTGGGGCTGTTATCTTTTCATTGATATTATGGGGATTCTTATTTTCCCTTCTAGGTTGTGGTCTAAATCTTTTACGTATTGCTATGACTAAATAATTTTAATTAAACTTTCTATTCTTTAAACGTCTTTAAGGTACTATTTATTTCTTTGTTGACCAAGTCTGTAAACATAGTTACGTCTATCGCTCCTAAGTCTTCACCACCATGCTTACGCACAGAAATGGTGTTTGCTACTTCATCATTGTCCCCTACGATCAGCATGAATGGAACTTTACTCATTTCTGCTTCTCGTATTTTCTTACCAATAGTCTCGTTTCTACTATCGATAAGGGCGCGAATTTCGTTATTTTCTAGGGATTTTAAAACTTTTTGAGCATATTTTTCATGTTTTTCGCTAACAGGAAGAATAATAGCTTGTTCAGGGGTTAACCATAAAGGGAAATTACCACCTGTGTGTTCTATTAATAATGCTATAAAACGTTCCATACTTCCAAAGGGAGCACGATGTATCATTACTGGTCTGTGTAGCTCATTGTCACTGCCTTTATAGGTTAAATCAAATCTTTCTGGAAGGTTGTAATCTACCTGAATTGTACCCAATTGCCATTGTCTACCTAAAGCATCTTTTACCATGAAATCTAACTTAGGTCCGTAAAAAGCAGCTTCGCCACTTTCTATGACATAATTAAGTCCTTTTTCTTTAGCGGCATTTATAATAGCTTGTTCTGCTTTTTCCCAGTTTTCTACTGATCCAATATATTTTTCTGGTGTGTCTAAATCACGTACCGATACTTGAGCAGTGAAATCATCAAAGCCTAAGGATCCAAGTACATATAATGACAAATCTATTACTTCTTTAAATTCTTCATCTAATTGATCTGGTGTGCAAAAAATATGTGCGTCATCTTGAGTAAACCCTCTTACTCTAGTTAGTCCATGTAGCTCTCCACTTTGTTCATATCTATATACAGTACCAAATTCAGCAAATCTTTTAGGAAGTTCTTTGTAGCTAAATGGTTTAGCGTTATAAATTTCACAGTGATGTGGGCAGTTCATTGGTTTCAACAAAAACTCTTCATCTTCCTTTGGTGTATGAATAGGTTGAAAGCTATCAGCTCCATACTTTTCATAATGTCCAGAGGTAACATATAGTTCCTTTTGACCAATATGAGGAGTAACTACCATTTCATAACCAGCTTTCTTTTGTGCCTTTTTCAAGAATTGTTCTAAACGTTCTCTTAGTGCAGCTCCTTTAGGTAGCCATAAAGGTAAACCTTGTCCTACTTTTTGAGAAAAAGTAAATAGTTCTAATTCTTTACCTAGCTTTCTATGGTCACGTTTTTTAGCTTCTTCTAAAAGTGCTAAATATTCAGTAAGCTCTTTCTGTTTTGGAAATGATATACCATATATACGTGTTAGTTGTGGATTGTTTTCATTTCCTCTCCAATACGCACCGGCAACACTTAATATTTTAATTGCTTTTACAATTCCTGTATTTGGAATATGACCACCACGACATAAATCTGTAAAGGTGTCATGGTCGCAAAATGTAATAGTACCATCTTCAAGGTTTTCTATCAATTCTACCTTATACTCATTACCTTGGTTTTTGTAAAAATCAAGAGCTTCTGCTTTTGAAACTTCTCTCATTTTATAATCGTGCTTCCCTCTTGCAATTTCTAGTGCTTTCTTTTCTATGGTAGGGAAGTCTTTATCAGAAATAGAACCTGTAGGAAGTTCAACGTCATAATAAAATCCATTATCAATAGCCGGGCCTATAGTAAGTTTTACTCCTGGGTAAAGTTCTTCTATAGCTTGGGCTACAATATGTGATGTTGAATGCCAAAAAGCGGTTTTACCTTCTTTGTCATTCCATGTATATAAAATTAAGCTCCCGTCAGTGTGTAATGGTGTGGTGGTTTCAACAATGGTATTGTTGAATTTTGCAGAAATAACATTACGTGCTAATCCTTCGCTTATGCTTTTAGCAACCGCTATTGGGGTTGTATCTTTTTCAAATTCCTTAACCGATCCGTCTGGAAGTGTAATTTTAATCATTTGTGTACATATTATAGGGTGTCAAAGATAATATGAACTATTCACGTCCGCAATAGATTCACGCTATAATGTAAGGTATACATATAGTATTGTTTAGTTTGCTATTAGTGTAGGTTGTTATGGTGTCAGTTTTAGAATCATATTCTTTGATCATTTTTGAATATATCAGTAGCTTTTTTAGTAAAATTCAATCTGTTTATTATGTGCTATAATCTTAAAGTGTTATTTATTAGGATGTTGCATATTGATGTAAATTTTTCTTTAATTTTATTTAAATAAATAGTTGTGATATTAAGAATAGTGTGTACATTTGCACCCCGCAAACGAGGAAGATAATTTCTGAATCGGGAGTTGGAAAAAGGTTCATGTATATGTTGATTTGATCTGGGAAAAAAGAAAAAATATTTTTTTTCAAAATAAGTTGTCAGGTTAAAAAACAGTTGTATATTTGCAGCCGCTTAGGGAAACACCTAAGGGAAACGAAGCGAAGAAATCGAGAGATTTGATGCGGAGTGGATAGAAGTTCATTGAAATATTGTGGAGATAAGAATCGAGTTCAGGTGAGGACCTGGACGAGAGGAACAAGAATTAAGGAAACATATAATTTAGTGTATGTCTGGGGAGAAATCGAAAGGCATATATAAGGAATTGAATCGAGAGTCGGGGCCGGGAGAAATTTGGACTTCGTTGGGACGAATATTTACAAAACAACGATGAAGAGTTTGATCCTGGCTCAGGATGAACGCTAGCGGCAGGCCTAACACATGCAAGTCGAGGGGTAACAGGGAGCTTGCTCCGCTGACGACCGGCGCACGGGTGCGCACCGCGTATGGAACCTACCTTGTACAGGGGAATAGCCCAGGGAAACTTGGATTAATGCCCCGTAGTACCACGCTCTGGCATCAGGATGTGGTTAAAGCCTTCGGGCGGTACAAGATGGCCATGCGTCCCATTAGTTTGTTGGTAAGGTAACGGCTTACCAAGACTACGATGGGTAGGGGCCCTG
>NZ_FQZX01000008.1 GCF_900142175.1 Maribacter aquivivus
GTCGTAAGTTCACTTGATAAAATATCCGCATCCAACTCTTCCAATGCAGCTTGTACATCGGTACTTGTTAAATTTCCCGCAGGGGTTACCTCAACTTCACCTGCACTTTGATTATCAGTAACCATTGTCCAGTTTGTACCATCATACACATACAACTCGTTTGTTGCAGTGTCTAAATAAGTTACTCCAGGATTATCATTTGCTGGAGCCGCCGTTGGAGCACCTGCACCACTAGTTGTAAGTTCATTGGTAGGATCAATGTCTAAATCCAAAGCATTATTTGCTGCTAAATCTGCTATTGCCTCTTCTACTGTTGTTTCATTTACCGTATCGCCATCTACATCTAATGGAGTAGTTAACAATACTTCCGTACCCTCTTGATTATCGGTATTTACCAACGCAGCTATATCTGCTAAAGGAACAGAAACAATAGCACTCTCAGAATCTATAATATCCAATGTGCCATTTACACTATTTACTGTAAAAGTTACATTCGTAGTATTTGTATCTACTGCAGCAGCTATATCAGCTAAAGGAATAGAAACTGTATTTAAATCACTATCCGACAATATAAGGTTTACTCCATCTTCCGTTAAGGATGCATTTGTTGTATTTGCATCAGTTGAAGTAAATTCCCATGAATCTCCATCCCAAAAATAAATAGTTCCTGTATCTGTATTAACATACAGATCTCCTAAATCTGCTCCTGCTGGCGTTCCTACCCCTGGTGCAGAAACATCTGTACCTTGGAGTACTTCACAATTACATTGGTCTTCTAAAGTCACAGTTGTCTGTGCCATAGAGATACCAGATATTAGTAAAGTAAATAGTACCATTATAAATTTAATGGTATTACTTAGGGTTGTAGTAGTTTGACTCTTCATACTTTTATTATTCAATTCCACCTTCAATAATTCGTTGGTCATATAGGTTTTTCAAAATGTTTGCTCCAGAAGTATCTTATCTATTTTGTACAAGACGGATCGCTGGTATTCACATTACACAAATATTCATTATAAGTACTGCACCCTAAAATAAATGTTGTGTAAGCCGATATTTACGCTATATAGTCTTATAAAGGTGAGGTTTGGGGTTGTTAATTATTTATAATTTTTGATTGTTGTTCGTCGAAGATGCGTTGTTATACAGGAAGTTATTGCTACTATAAAAAACCTGAAAATTTTCAAATTATATATAAAATAATCTCATAAAACATTAAAAAACCAACATTTTAAACTGTTGCTTTTTTTTGTTAATTTTCAATCTTACGTTGATAATTTAATCCCACAGACAACATGCACTTTTGTATTCTAATTACTCAAAATAGCGTACTATATTTAATTGGGTTTTATACGATATGTAATTCGTCTATTTGTAATTACGGTTCTAACTTTTACAAAAAGTAAAGCTGCATTTGAAGCTACTTCTACGCATGTATTACTCGAATTAGAAGCGAATAATCTATATGAATATCCTTCTTTTTGCTTTGGGACATTCAAAACCGTTAAAGTTGAAGTTTCCGTACCAGAATACTCTGAATTATTTACCCGATTAGTATAATTTACACCGTCTATACTCACCTGCCATTGATAGGTGTCTGCATTTGTAACTGACGTGGTAAAAGTAGCATCATCACCCGTTAATACTATTTGATCTTGTGGCTGATCTGTAATAACTAGAGCTGCCGTAACTTGTAAAAAATCATAATCGCCATTACTATCTCCATCTGCCGGTGTAGCATAAGAAGCTGCTACCACAGACCCATCTGTATTTACCGTTGGTACTCCTGAGCCATACATTCCATTATTGTCCAAGTCTGTATTACTATCTGCATATGCTTCATCAGCATCATTACAACCATCAGCATCACTATCATAATCTAAATGATTAGGGTTTCCATCTCCATCTAAATTACCTGTTCTACAGGCAGTAATACCAAATGCAATATCATCTATTATAGAGTAGTCTTGAGATGAATCATTTACATGACCGTATACATAAAAACGAAATGTATATGCTGTATTCCCATCCAAATAAACGGGACCATTAGCTAAATGCTGAAAAGTAGCATATACACCGCCATTATCGGTATGAAAAACATCTGTTGACAATGTGGTCCAAACATTAGTGCCTACTCTTGTAAAAGCTGTAGCAGAGTAATAAGAATCACCTAAATCCGGTCTATACCAACCAGAACGTATTTCATTTAAAGCCAATGAAGAAACTTCTGAACTGGTTGTAAAAGATATGTCAATATAGTCTCCATTCTGAACTGCCTCTTCTTTGGTTTGAGAAGAAAAAGATTCTATTCTCATATTGCTGCCGGATACAGCAAATTGAGAACCGTTTGTTATCATAGTCTCCGTATTACTTAATACCCAATCTTCAATTTTTGAATCATAGTCTGTATCCATTTCTAAATTTCCTGCAGGTGTATTCAACGTCCAGGCAAATTCATTGGTTACACTATCTATAGATTCATCACAATCTGACACCCCATCATTGTCATCATCAACATCACACCCATCTGGTACACCGTCATTATCACTATCTATAGCATCATCAAAATAAGGACACTTGTCATTTGCATTATTAACACCATCTCCATCATCATCACACAACCCTGAAGTAACGGTATAATCTGCACTACTTCCTTTTCCTTGTCCGCCACTTACCACTGTGGGAATTCCGTTTGCATCAACAGAACCCGAAATACTTCCATCACCATTTAAATCTGAAAAATCTAAATTATCAGCTCCTTCCAGAGCATCAAAACAACCATCGCCATCACTATCTAAATCGTAAATATCTGCAGTTCCATCGCCATCCAAATCGCCGCAACCAGTATTCAATGTAATATTATCAATGTACATTCTGTCGTGATTTGTCTGTGTGGCAACACCGTTAAAACGAAGCTCTACCGTATTACTAGTTGGAACAAATGAAAATGACCGTGTAGTCATGTTCAATGTTTCATTATCATTCTGAGAACGACCACCGTTATTGGCTACTATCTGATTTGAAGTTTCCGTAAATTGTTGAACACCTTCAATTAATACATTTAGGGTAACTTCTTTACCATAGTTATTATCTGCTCCTACATCGAAAGTAATAGTATTGACCGCACCTGATGTTACATTTATAGTTTGATAAAAACTTGCGGTACCTGTACCGTTCCATTCTGGAAACCAAGCTCTATTGGCATTTCCATTCCATTGTTGTCCAGAACCTGTCCAACCGGGGGAGTTAAATATCCAATACCCAAAATCGTGGTTATTTACCGTACCGGAAGATTTAGAGCATTCTATGGTATCTAAAATACCATCGTTGTCATTATCTAAGTCGCAACCATCATTAATTCCGTCACCGTCTGTATCTACCCCCGTTGGATCAGTACATGGTTCGAAAATACGCACCGTGGCAGTATCGTTCTTACCTAAAGACGGACAAAGAGAATCTGTTGAATCTGTAATTGTATAGTCGAAAGTGGTCTCACCCGGAAAAGGAGTGGCACCACTATAGGTATAAGTAACCAATCCGTTTTCTGCGTCGTTAATAACTACCGTACCTACTAATGGTTGAGTAATACTTTCAAGGGAAAAATTTTCGCCGTCTGGCTCAGAGTCATTGGTAAATAATTGTATTTGAACAGAAACCAAATTTCCATAAGTTACTTGTACCTCATCATCTTCGGCAATGGGTGCATTCGGATTTTCGATTAATTCTGCGTCAGTGGTAGTCAATTTATAATGATTTGTACCGGCAATTGTACTTGGTTGTGCAATTGCCGTTGCTATTAATCGTGAGTAACCACTTGGCTCTGAAGCATCATAGAAATTAGGATAATGAACTTCTATAATATAGGTTTCATTTTCCCCTAAGGGCAAACCAAAATGAACTTCTTCCGGTTGTTGTGTACCATGCCCGTACACTCCATTTACCTGCCTTAGTCCACTAATTATATTACCGGAACAATCTCTAATTAAAACATTTGTACCGATTGCGACCCTCCCTAAAAAGCCGCCTGTGGAACCATCTGCACCTCTATCTTCGGTAACATCTATAAACAAATGATTATTTCGGTTGGCTGCCGGTAAATTATTTATGTAAAGTTGATTGATATAATTATTGATACTAATGTAAATATCAAGATCTCCATCATCATCAATATCCACCATGGTGGTACCTTCACCATCTCTACCTGTATTAAACTGTTGAGAATCTAAAGAGAAACTCATTGCTGATCCACTACCAATTACACCTGGTGCCGGTGCGGGACTGTTCAATTGATTTATATATAAATAACTTCTACTGTTACCTACAAGAATAATATCTATATCACCATCATTATCAATATCTCCACCAGCCAAAGCATCTATGCGAGCACCAGAACTACCATTATTCAAATTACCAGGTTGCGGCAATCCAGGAAAAGAGGAAGCACCTAAGGCTGTAAATACCCCTCCTCCATCATTTCTGTGTATTTGTGTTTGACCGTTTTCTGTCCATACGGCATCTAAATCTCCATCATTATCCAAATCCCAAAGTCCATTACCTCCTTTGTTGTTATTTGCTGCCTGCCCTAAATCTGCACCATTAGAAAAATTACCTCCTTGATTTAAGAAAAAATCATTTTCATCTCGCTTACGCATAAAAATATCTACCCAACCGTCATCATTAACATCGGCAGCCGTACCATAATCACCATCTGTAGCAAATTGATTTAACCCAAACTCAGTAACCCCACTACCATTTCCTGTTGTGATATGGGTAAATAAAACATTAGGGGCTGGATTGGCTACTGTATGGGTTGTATGATCAATAAAATTATTTCGTAATAATTCTATACCCATATCATGGTTATCAAAGAAAATATCTAAATCTCCATCTCCTTCAAAATCAAAGAAACCAACACCTTCAGAATTTACAGCCGGAACAACAATAGTTGCACCTGACCTACCAATAGTAATTGGCGCAGAACCACCAATACCATCACCAAAGGTGCCATTAGCATTCTGAATAAAAATTTGTATTGCTTTTCTAGCATTGTTATTACCAGAAGAGTTTATTAAAAAATCTGGTCTGCCATCATTATTAATGTCTCCCCATGCCGCTTGTCTTTCTGCCCAGTCACCTAACAGACCAGGTACTAAGGTAGGTTGCACATTGGTAAACGTGTTGTTACCATTGTTACGCATTAAAAAACTTTTCACTCCGCTATTATTATTATTCTCTAGAACGAGAACATCTAAATCTCCATCATTGTCAAAATCTGACCAAGCATGACCACCATCTTTTGGTTGACCTAAATCTAAACCAAAAGAAGCTGCACTTTCAGTGAAAGTTGTTTGTGCTTGTATTTTTGAACTTGATAATACGGCTATTATGATTAAGCCTATATAACTCAAATTTATCCTCTTAATAAGAGAAACCCCCATGGTAAAATTTTTATAGTGCCAATAAGGGGGAATTATTTAGCATGATTTCTTATTATAAAAATCCGCTGATTTTAGAAGGCAAGAAAATTTATGTTGCCAATGAAGACAAGGGTGAGGTTAACTAGTCAAAAAATGTGGTTTAATCTTTAAACCTCAATAAAATACAGAGCTAACAAGCTTTATTTGTAAGAATTATCTGTAGTGATTTTAATTACTTTTTATCCGATACGTAATATTTCTATTGGTAATTACCGTGTAAGTCTTAATTACAACTTCTGGCGAGAATTCAGAAGTTGAATTTGACCTTGTTCCTGTGGTGGTTATTAGATCTCCTACAGCAGTACTTGATGGTAAAGGGAATACGAACTTATATTTATTTGTATTATCAGTATTTCCATCATCGTCAAGATATAATGATGATGTTGCATCTTGATCATCTGAACTACCTTCTACCGCTGTACCTATAAAAATTTGACCTTCACCATAATCCTGGGTTAACCCCAATTGATTATCACCTAACGTAGCTGTGCCTTCATTTATATCAGTAAAAAATACCTCAACGGTTGACCCTGGTGAAGTCCACCCGGTTACTACTAGATTGGTTCCAGAAATAAAAGCAGAGTTAATAACAGGGAAATTTTCTAAATTATTAGGACCTGAATCTGAATCTGAAGTATCATTCAATGTGATACCATCCATATCTAAATCTATACCTAAACTTGGAGTTACTGTACCATTAGCGTAAATAGAATTTTGACTAATTAAGTTTGATGAACCGTCAACAATAGCAATACCGGCTCCACCATTTTGATATATTTTATTATTTGTTACCGAAGAACCATTACCAGCCAATTTCACAGCCATTTGCTGTGGATTTCCTTTACAATCACCACCATCTTGACCTGATGTTGTTAAAGAATTTTCAGTAATAATAATACTATCTACTTTATCTTCACCATCAATAGCAGTGGATGCCGATGCTTCAATATAGTTCTGCCTAATAATTACACCAGAACCATCTGCAAGCAAAATAGCATCATCACAAGCTGTACTACCATTATTTATAAAATGATTATTCTGGATGATACTTGAATTACCACCATCTATTAAAATAGCTGACTCTGTTATGGTCGAAAGATAATTTCCATCTACATTAATGTCCGCTCCTTTATTTTCTACTCCTACTTTTAAATCGCCCGAATTGTTAGCTGTAGCATCAACCCCTATTAAGTTTTGAACAACATTTAAAGAGCCTTGTTCCGCTACTATCGCTGAATTCTTATCTGCAAATACACTTAAATTTCTAATGGTAACATTATTCCCTTCTGAGATAAATACATCACCTTTGTCTCTATGAACCTGTATTTCTGGTCTCTCATAATTTGGCAATGCTATATTAGAAACCCCAACAGATGTACCGCCAGCACCAACTGTACCTGAATTAGCATCACCAGAATAAGCTGCTTGGGTTCTACCATCAATTATTGTATTGGTACCTGTAATTGTAGATAATTCATTTGAATCATCAATTAAAATATTAAAATAGCCTGCAGCATTATAATTTACATCTGCCGTTCTACCAAAACTATCACCAGTTGGTGGTATCATGAAAATAGATACATCTTCTTCCACTGCTGGGTCAAAAATTGAATTAGCCTCAATATCAAGACCAGTTTCACCTAGCGTATTACTGTTCAAAATAAATTGCTCAAGAGAACCTTGACCAAATTCGTTTGTATTAACTATAGTATTAAAATTGAATCCGAAATCTATATTGGCTACACCACTACTAGCTATACTTACCAATGATAAACTTTGTGAATCATCAAAAACACCTAAAGCCGAATCGCTAAAGGCTGTTGGATCTGTTCCCCCAATTTCGGTCAACACTTCAATTGTATTGGTAACATCACCATAACTTCTAAATGTTTGTATCGGTACACAAGTCGTACAGTTTATACCATTATCTCTATTAGACCTAACCGTAGAATTCACCAATTTAACGTAGTAATCACCATCTGCCATACCACCAAAACTATAATCGCCACTTACTTTTGAAGTCGTTCTTCTTACAAAGGTGCCATCACTTTTGTATAATTCTACAATAGCGCTAGCTATACCAACGCCATTGGCATTTGTCATATTTCTACCTTGACCACCACCATAATTAACATCTTCAAAAACAGTACCTGCAATTAGATTAGAAGGAACCTTTAATACCACTGCTGCAGATATCAAGAAATCTTGACCCACATCTACATTTGCAGTTACCTGAGAATCTCCAGGAGAGATATAAGTAGAGATATCATACGTATCTAAATCTACACCATATGTTGTGTTTACATTATAATCTGGTGTTGTGGTATTATCATACATCGTTGAATTATAGGCATTATTACCTGTTTGACCACCATCTCCTGATAAAATAAAATCTTGATTTGCCTGATTCGTAATCGAGAGTCGTTCTCCATTAGGGTTAGTTGTACCAGAACTATTACCATCTAAGGTTGAATCTCCTTCCCATGATAAAAATGATGCTTTTGCACCTGCACCTGCAATTGCATAAAAACTATCTAAAGTAAATGAATTTCCATCATTACTTAAACCATCAAAACCTTGATATAAATTAATATTTACAGCAGGTAGATTAGGATCTTCGTAGAAAACGAACAAAGTCCAGCCTCCTAATACAGTTGCCGATGAGCAATACGTATTTGAGTTATCTATAGACAATCCAGAAAAATCAAAAACATTGGTGGATGGATCTGCTACACCCGCCACTATATCTGTAACATCACTTACATAACCATAGAAATTTCTATTGGTTAGTGTTGTTTGATATTGATAATTAGCATTAACCGTTTGCCCTTCAAAAGTAACTGCACCATCAACTACTGTACTTGAATGCGCCCAGTATAAATATGCTTTTTTAATAGTACCTGTATTTGGTATAGGTGCAATCAACGAATTTGATGACGATGTTGTTATAGAACAAGCATCTGTGTTGTTATCATTTGTTCTTAAAGATCCTCCTGTGGTTGAATAATCGTAATACCCATCAAATTCTTGAAAAAGCGTTAATGGGTCATTTGCCAAAATTTGAGAATTTATGTAACCGTTAGCCGTATCACTATAATCTACCGAAGCATATTGAGCAGTGGCATCTGAAAACCCTACTGTAAAATACTCCACTAATTCAGGCACTCCATCATCTACAATAGGTACCGAAAAAGTTTGAACATTGCCCACCTCACCTGTAAAAGTAAGTGTACCATTTACTGATATATAATCACTACCATTATTAGCCGTACCATCGCTAACCATATACTCTACTGTAAACGGTGTTTCAATAAAACCAAATAACCAGCTATATCCATGACGATCACGTACGTGTGTTACCGTAAAAATTGCACTACCAGAATCTTCATCTACATACACATCATTTACAACAATTTTAGGTCCCGGTGGTGAACAACTAACACTAGCCTGCCAACCGTTACCCGTTGTATTATTATTTGATGTAAACCTAAAAGTTAAGCAACCGTTGGTATTAGTGGCAAAAATTTGGGTAGGTATATTATCATTATCATATTGCCCAATTAATGTAGCACCAGTACTGTTACCATCATATACGTATAATATATCACCGGGAATTACATCAAACTGATCAAAATTTACTTGTGTATAATTATTTGCTGTATCTGGACAAATAGTATAAACCAGGTCTTCGTTATCAGAATAATTACTAATCCCTCCAGAATCTAAAAATATATCATCACAGGTAGTTGCAGAGCCTCCATCAGTTATAATCAAAGCGTCATTTGCCAAGATGGTACCTATAGCTGTATCTGTAATATCTATATTAGGGTCAGTAGTTGAAACAAAGGAAAAACTAAAGGTTTCATCACCTTCAAATATAGTATCATCTGTAATAAAAACGGTTATAGTTTCGGTATCCCAAATGGTACCGTCAAAATTTAAAGTTCCACTTGATGCCGTATAATCTTGGCCCGCAATCGCAGATATATTCGAAGTTGTATAATTAACACTATAAGGTCCGCTCGCAGCACTACCACCGTGCCTTACTGTAAAGGTTGCAGTACCAGCATTTTCATTTACAGTAACATCATCTACCAATATTTCAGATCCAAATGTTGCCGAGAATTGTACATTATCAATATAAATGGTATCATTATTTCCCCAATTGGTATCACCTCGATAAAAAATAACTGCAGGATTTGAATCTATTTGTGCATTAGTCAAATTATATGTCAATGTTCCAGTACCACCATCTATTCTCTCTACAAAATTCCACTGGTTATTATCTGCATTATATATGTACACATCTATTGCCTCACCCCCTGCAGAATTTGCATCGTAATCCAATGTCAAAGTTGCGGATGAAGCTCCCGCTAAAGGAACAAATCGATAAATATATCTGTTATCAAGATTTCTGAAACGCAACCTACCTCCAGTGATTTGTATTCTCCCTCCCCAAGCATTACCGTCGTCACCACTTTCGAACCAGTCAGAACTAAAATTTTGAGTACCTTCATTATTACCGTAAAAAGTACTGGTAAACGTATCCAAGTAAGTTTCTTGGGCGTAGAAACTTGTGGCACACAATAGAACTAATAAATAACAAAAAAGTCTTAATCTCATAATCAAATTAATGGGGGCATTGAAATGCAAAAACAATCTATAATGCATATCATCGGTAAAAATAACTAGGAGTTGAGGTCATCCCTAAAATATGTTGTGAAGTAAGACTATTACCAAGTGAACGCCTAAAATACTGCTGTTTAGACTTTTAAAATCACTATTTAAATTGCTTTTTTTGCTTGCATTTAATCTATTAGACACCTAAAAATATGACACTAACAGCAACTTGATTAAATAGTAATTACTGTAAATGCACTTGAGTTTTAGGTAATCTAAAAAGGTGATGCTACACTTGTAAATCGTGTCAAAAAAAATATTAAACTAGGACTAAAAATCAATTCAATTTTACACGATACGTTATTCTTTTGTTGGTAATTACAGATTTAACTTGAACCGTTAGCAAAGCTGCATTTGAGATTTGAGCATCACAAGAGGTCGCAGCATTTGAAGCCAAGATTCTATATTGATAATTATTTTGAGTTAAGTCTACCCCAATAATATTTAAGGTTTCTGTTTGAGTACCTGTATAATCAGGTCCATTAGAAATATCATTAAATGTAACCCCGCCATCTATACTTACTTGCCATTGAAAAGTATCTGCATTAGTCGTATTAACGCTAAAAATAGCATTGTCATTGACAAAAACAGACTGTGTTACTGGTTGCATATCAATGATAGATTCTGGAATATCAGAAATAATATGCTCCCCTAAATCTACCGGACATTGGTTATTACCCCACCTCGCCCATAAATGATATGTACCAGAGGCTAAATTAGAATATGTAACAGAGCCGCTATTATCTGGAACTGATGATTGATAAGAAACCTGATTATCCAAACTAAACTCTATCGAAGATCTATTTGAATTATCAGGAAAATCAAAGCTAATTTCACCATTAGTTAAATTACAACTAGACGCTGTAATATTAACGGTAGGATTTGGTGAAGGATATACTTTTACTTGTACATCATCTGACATTGTACAACCATTAGGCAGTGTTGCGGTAACCGTATATATTAAATTAGTTGTAATTGTAAGATCTGCTCCTGAATATGTAAAAATTGGTTGTGCCGCTCCTATATTGTCTAAATAAGCTGTCTCAACGACCGTTGCACCTGACCATGTATAACTATAATTTGGATTTGATGTTTCACCTATTTGAATAGCATCTGATACTTCGCAAACTGTTACGTTAGATCCCGCTAAACCAGAAAGACCTGTAGGAGGAATCATTTCTGTTTCTGAAGTTGTACAGGCACATGAGTTATCTAATGATTCAATCACTAGTAAAATATTACAAACCCTATTTGGTGACGTAATGAAGTTAATAGCACCATTAACGGTACTCGTTGCTAGAATCTGAACTGTCATCGTTTCAGTACCTATTAAAATATCCCCAGCAGAGAAAACCCCGTTAGAATCAGCGTCATAATATGCTGAAACAATAGTACCAGCAGACATTGTTGTACCGGAAGTATTTTCAATGGAAAAATTAGCAGTGACATTCTGATCATTACCACTGACTGTAGCAACTGTAGATGTTGAACTTATAACCAAATTAGATTTTTCTACGGAAATAGTTTCATCTGTCTGCGCTGTAACACTTTGAACTACCGGACAACTTGGTCCACCCGAACCTGAACAATCAATACTTTGTTCTATTCGCGTAGCTACATTTAAATCATAATTTTGACAACTAACATCTTCAGGTGAAACAACTTCAATTTCAAAATCGAAGGCAATAAGAGATGTGACCCCTACTCCATCAGGTATTTGCCATTTTAATACCCGAGTTCCCGCTACTGCATCGGTTGATACCGTGGGTTCTGCGGAAGGACCGTTAGTGCCAGCTACATACGAACCTGATACGTAATTAAATGCATCGTCAATTGTAGCAACAATAAATTCTATATCCCCATCACTTTCAATACCCTGGTTGGTTATTTCTACTGAAATCCCTTCAGTATCATTACAAGCTTGAACAGCATTATCGTATGAAATAACCGAAATGTCATAATCAATATTAGAAGGTACCTGAGTAACATTTACAGGGTTGGTCTTAATTTCACTTTGTCCATCATTAGGATCAATGGGTTGTTGACAACCAGACTCTGCATTTATTTGTGTGATTATCTTACTACCAGATACATAATCGCAAGTAAACGTTAATTCAAAATTCACATTAAATTCATTAGGCTCTGGAACAGATACACCTGGTAGACCATTAGCACCACTAATAGGACTGCCTACAATTGCAGAAATATCTATTGAATATGTATTTGTACCTGCATTAAACACAATTAGACCTGAACCTATTGCATAATCTACTGCATCATACCTCAAAACCCCTGTAGTATTATCGAGTACCATACCAACAGGTAATTTTATATCAGCAGCCAAAGCGTAAGCAAAGCCATTAGCGGCATTGTTCACGTCTATTGAATAGGGAACAACATCGCAAAAATCATAAGTGGCCGGAGGCACACCAAGAGCTGTAGTTACATTTATAGAAGGGTTTTGTGTACTTAACGATAGTTGAATTACTTCTTCATTACAAATATAATTACTACCAGAACTCCCTAAAGGATAACCCGTATCTGGATCGGTAGGGTACTGACTACAATTTTGACCAACTCTAATATCAAAACTATCTGTACCACAAACGGTAAAATTGCTAGACCGAATTTCTAATTGTTTACCAGCACTAGAAATGTCTCCTACTTGCGCCCAATATTTACCAGTACCATATCCAATAAGGGGTATTTCTGTTGTGTTATCCCAAAGTGTTGGTACAATATTGTTATTTGCTATTTCTATAGCAATCCAGGTATTCTGCAAAGAAGCTCCGCCTGAGGTTGTATTATTGATATCAACAACCCATTCGGCATTTTGGGTGTTAGTAGAAATTGTAGGCGTAGGCGAACTTACGGTATAACTTAGGGGTAAATATTGTGTATTTCTTACGTTGGTGGATCTTCCCATATTTATGGACCTACCTGGTAAACTTACATTTCTAAAAATTTCAAACTCGGTACTTGGCAAAACAATAATTCCTAATCTTTCATCAGAAAAAGACCAATCCTCAATGGTACAATTTGCAACTACATTAAAATTAACATCTTTTATTGCGTAGCTGACGGATGCTTTTTCTTTAGACCAAGACCCATCATTGGTCCATCTATATCTATGAAATCCTGGTTCTGCATTATAAGTTATAACAGGGTCTGTAATATCATGTGAAAATTCCCCATAACCCCTATAACTTGAGCTTCCAGGCACATAATCTACTCCAACCGGAACTAGAATATCTACTACTTTAGGTATCGCAAAATTTCGAAATTCATTAGGAAAAAGATCCCCTAATATAGAATAAGTTGCATGGTGAAACCGTATTCCCATTCCAAATTCATTACAACCATCAATGGTTAAACTTTGTTGCACCACTTGTGTTGTTGGGACATCTTTATAAGCTAAGATTCCAAATTCTTCCGTAAGAAAATTACAAGTATGTTCCGTTGAATTAGCTGCGGAAGTTACAGGAGATGAAACCAAAATTCCGGTCATTGGCATATACCTAGTATAAGATATAGAACTATTTTCAGAAACTTTTAAATCTACATCTATAATATATCTATCACCAATCCCCGGTGTTATTGTAGAAAAATCACCGCCTAATACATCTACTGAATGATTGCTTTTTCCTCCAATAT
The DNA here is from genome assembly GCF_900142175.1 of Maribacter aquivivus. Classification (NCBI taxonomy): domain Bacteria; kingdom Pseudomonadati; phylum Bacteroidota; class Flavobacteriia; order Flavobacteriales; family Flavobacteriaceae; genus Maribacter; species Maribacter aquivivus. The sequence continues at coordinate 13,812 of NZ_FQZX01000008.1, forward strand.
TCTGAACATAAGAATACTGACCTAAATTATTTGATATTGTTGATGTGCCACCACCACTTGGAAGGTACTCAACTTGTATTGCTTTTATACCTCCGTCTGATTGGGTACCGAACCAATTATTGCTATCATATTCAAGTAACGCCTTAGCAGAAGTAAGATTTGTTTCATTTACATCAATCTCAACATGCCATCTAACCATATCACCTTCTAAAACATGATCTAAGCGAAGACCTGGGGTATTTACTGGAATAGGCGTGGTCTCGGTCATATCCGTATACCCTAAAGAAGTACGATCAAGTGAAAAATTAGATACGCAAACCGAGGGTCCGCCACTTGGACAGGTAACAGTAAACGTAGGACCATCTTCACAGATGTGAATAGGTTCATATGTGGAATCACCTTTTAAATGATATTCGTAAGATATACCCCCAGCAAAACTGCCAGAACAAGTTGGGTCTACCATTAATGGAATTTGTGGGTTTCTACTAATTAAATACCCATACGTTGGTGCTGAAATAGAAGAGTATATAGCAACTCCTGTTGCTGCATTAAAACTAAGCAAATCAAAAGGTTCCGATTGCCATACACCGTTTCCATTTGGTATGATACCTGGAGGTAAAGTATAGTGAACTTCCCAATGCATACCTGGAATACTGGTTGTCGTTGGTGTTTGACTACTTGAAGTACTTATAAAAAAATCAAAAGTATCTCCAGGACCAAAATTAGCACTTCCACTAGATGAATTAATATTAGTTGCTATAGATTGCGTATTATAAAAACTCCAAGGGCGCCATGTATTCAATCCATTATTCGGCACATTCAAGCTTGTTGAATTACCACATTGGTCTGTGTATTCATAAGCCCAACGTACCATTGAATAACCTGCATTCATACGATCACAAGCAGTGTCATTATTTGAATCTAATAGATAGTTGTATGCTAGTTCTGCTTCTAAGACCAATGAATTACCAACTGGTAAATCATCAAAAAAGCCATCTCCATCTAAATCCTCCAAACCTACTCCAGCCCCGTCAGGATCTGTTGATAATTGAAAATCAGCAAAACTACCTTCAGTTCCTTGATTGGGAAAGGATGTCCCATCTACATTAAAATTAGACCAGGTATAAATGTTATAATCAGCAGGAATATATGTCGCACCTCCATTACTAAAACCTAAATCGAGCGTAAGGTTATAAATGTCACCAGCACCTGTGCCATCATTCCGTAATAAGAATTCAGCCGTGTCGGTAGTGGTTAATCCTGGCCAAGCTCTTTTGACTACTCGAGTATATAAATCAGGTGCTCCAGAAGCCAAAGCAATTCCTGATGTAGAAGTATTACCTGTTTCACAAGCATTGGTCCCTGTAATGCAACCTCCATAAGCTGATTGATAAGTTATCGTTTCGCCTGCACCAAATGGACAATTGAGCAGTTTAGCTTTTACAGTTATTGAAATATTCTCATTTTCTTCAAAGCGAGAATCATTATCACCTATAGCCGAAATCTCTCCAGCATTTAACTCTAAAGTATCTGTTATGATACCACCTACCGATATCCCTTGAGAAAAATTCCCTGTACCTTCATACGTAATAGAAATATTGTCAGAATGTTCAATATAAGCTAGTACATTATTACTATAAGCATTAGAATTTACTGGGGCGTTACCAATTGTAAAGGTAAAATCTTGAGTTTCATTAATTCTTAATGAGCCCGACAAAGGTAAAATAGCATTATCGACTTCTAAAGAGGAATACAATACTGATGGATAATCAACAGCTGTCGAAATTGACGGGTTGCTGACAAGTGTATGTTCAATTTCAGGATCTACCATAGCCGAACACCCCGTCTGAACTGTGTATGATATGTCTATAAAACTTATAGAACCGATTAGCGGAGTACTAATAGTAAATACTGGTTTATTAGGATTAGACGAATCTACAGAAACCCCCGCTACAGGGTAGGTAGGTAAGCGCTACAAACTCTGATTGACTAGGCAATTGTACACTCACTTGTTCATTACTAGAGGTAGTACCATATAACCTAAAACTAAATGTTGATGCATCACCGCATGCAATAACCTCAGTTGGAAGATCAGTTGACGGGTTTACAACAATATTCTGAGCCCTTAGATTTAGTGTACAGAAAAAAAGTATCGATACTAAAATGTAAAAGAATTTTATTGGGTTACACAACATTCTATAGACCTTCAAATAACTAAACTTATTCGCCAACAGATTTTATTGACGCTATTCTCAGGTAAATATATTTAGACTTAAGTTGTTATGAGAAAAAGTGTTGTGTAGAGCCTAATTGTAGATGTAACTGCTGTTTTTTTCATTGTAAGCAAGTATTTAATACTGCTTTAACACCTATAAATACTATACTTGATCGATTAAATGCAGAACAAAAAAAACATGTATAAACAAAAAAAACAGCTATAGATATAGCTGCCTTTTCTGTAGTATATAAAAAATTTTATTCTAAAATTATAAATTCTGATCTCCTATTAATATCATGTTTAGCTGCCGAACATTTAACACCATCTGAACACTCATTTAGCAATTTAGTTTCACCGAAACCTTCACTAACCAGTCTGTCTTTAGATATTCCTTTTTTAATCATGTAATTAACGGTAGATTCTGCTCTTTTTTGAGATAACCAAAGATTATAAGCTGCAGGACCTCGACTATCTGTATGAGAATTCACCTTTAATTTCAAACTTGGATATTTCTCCATCGCCGATATTACCTTTTCAATCTCTACTTCCGATACCTTTTTAATGTCATATTTATCGAAATCGAAATAAATGGTACTTAACTGAAGTAGTTTCGCTAAATCATCACCAAAACCTGCAGTAATATTATCTCTTTCAAGATAAAAATCTATAATTTTTGGTTTTCCATCAGATACTCCAATATACTCTTCAAAAGGTACATAACCTTCCATTAAAGCTCTTACAAAATTTCCTTTATTACAATCTAATTCTAAATTATAGTTTCCGTCAGAATCTGTAATCGTAGCTAATACCTCTTCATTATTCTCGTCTATCACCTTAATAGTTGCTCCAACTAAAACTTCATTAGAAATTTTATCTCTTACAGTACCGTTAATTTTTTGAATACAGTCAAATTCCAATGGTCTTGTTTCCGTAAAACTATAAATATCATCATAACCCATTCCCCCTTCACGATTTGAAGCAACATAACCAGTTCTTAACTCCTCATCGAAAATAAAAGTAAAATCATCACTATTACCATTTACAGGTTTTCCTATATTCAAAACCTTACCTGAGAAATCTTGTCTTTTTATTTTAGTTGCAAAAACATCTAAACCACCTAGACCCGGATGCCCATCTGATGAGAAATACAATACTTCATCAGTTGTAATATAAGGGAAAGTCTCCCTTGCTTCTGTATTAATATTTGAACCTAAATTTTGAGGTGTACCAAATGAACGATCTTCATTAATAGCAACCATAAATAAATCTGATTCACCTAACGTACCAGGCATGTCTGAGACAAAATATAACGTTTTTTCATCAGGACTCAAAGCAGGGTTTGCTACAGAATAAGAATCACTATTAAAAGGTAACTCTTCAACTTCTCCCCAAACACCCTCATCTGTTAAAATAGCTCTTAAAATCTTTAACCTTACAATGCCTTTATCATCTTTTACGGTTTTTCTCTTTTCAGAATTATTGCGTGTAAAATACATTGTCTGACCATCTTTTGTAACTACAGATGTAGATTCATGATAACGTGTATTTACATTATCATCTAATTTTTTAACATGATTTATAGATAAACTATCCGCATTTATTTCATATAAATCTAAAAAGTCCTTTGCATTCCAAGTATGACGATATCTTGCAAAATTACCTGTATCTCTATCAGAAGAAAATATCAAACCTTCTTTATAAAAAGAAGGAGCGAAATCTGAATAAGGTGAATTATATTCGAAAGGACCTAAATTATATCTACCAGAATTCTCTTCTAATTCTGACATAAAATCTCGGTCTTCAGTAAATGCATTGGCTCGACCATCACTTTTTGTTATCTCTATAAATTTATTCATTACACCACTAGAAGCATCATAATCTCCCAAGGTTTTAAGAGACTGAGCATACTTAAAGTAGTCCTCTGCAGTAACTTCTGCCGAATAATCTGTAACGAGTTGTTTGTAAGTTTCAGCAGCTTCTGTGTAATCGGCATTATAATAGTATGAATTACCTAATTTTCTTAGCAAATCTGCTGAGACATAACCCTTATCTAAGACCTTTTTATAAATATCTATTGCCGGACTGAAAGAATACGACTCGAACTTCTCATTTCCTTTTTGAATCAGTCGTTCTTGAGCTTCACTTAATCCGTGAAAGAACATCAAGAATACTAAAATAAATTTTACTTTATGTTTCATATATAAGTTTGCCATTTAGAAAAAACGAGGTGAAACCAATTTTTGAAATGATTTTACCAATTCATATCTTAAGAGAACTTCAAATGATCCGTCGTTAAACTGAGTACCTCCTAAATCTGTTGTTTCTCTATCATATGCAAGACCAATCATAAATTGATCTGAAATTTGGAAGCCAGCCATTGCACTTACTGCTGCATCCCATCTGTATGCTGCCCCGAAAGTAAATTTCTCATTAAACATAAAGTTTGCAGAAAAATCTACCTGTAGTGGTGCTCCACCAACTACTTTAGTAAGTAAAGCAGGTTTAAATTTTAAATTTCCATTTAAATCAAAAACGTACCCTGTTATTAAATAAAAATTAATTCTGTCTTTAGACAAAAACTGAGTATCATTCGCATCTCTCTGTGAACTATCAAAATGTTCCGTTTCAAATAAATTCGGTGCAGAAAGACCTGCATAAAACTTAGTTGAATGGTAGTAAAGACCAACACCTACATTGGGTGAAAACTTGTTTTCAATATTATCAGTTCTTACAACTTCTTCATCAAAATTTCGAAGTTGACTAAAGTCTAAATTCACTAAGTTACCACCTGCCTTTAATCCAAAAGATAATTTACCTTCGGCAGAAACGTCTATTGTATAGGAAACAAGTGCATCAAAATAAGTTTCCTGAACGGCACCTTCACCTATTTCATCATTAACAATTGAAAAACCGTATCCAAGTTTACTATTTCTAATAGGAGACTGAATATTAAATGTTTGCGTTGATGGAGCTCCTTCCAAACCTACCCATTGCGACCTATGTAAACCTGTAATACTCAACTGACCCCTTGAGCCAGCATAAGCAGGGTTAATGCTCATTGTATTAAACATGTACTGAGTATACTGCGCATCTTGCTGGGCAACGGCGCTACTAAACATTAGCAACAAACCTCCAAACAGGATTAAAAACTTATTTTTAATATTCATATTTTATAAACTATTATCTACTAATATACAGATATTCACTATCTACTTTACTTTCTCCTTCAAAGGTAGTATAATCAAATATATAGAAATATATTCCTGCTGGAAGATAATCATCCGTACTTAACGTAGACCTACCTCTTGATCTACCGTCAAATACATTATTTTGATTATTATAATTTTCACCTTCGTAGACAGCAACACCCCATCTATTAAAGATTTTTAAAGTACTGCTACGAATTTTATCTACACCTCTAATGAATAAGAATTCATTTCTACCATCACCATTTGGAGTCACCATTTGATTTACCTCTATAGGACTATCATCAGTTTCTGTAGAATCATTATCTACAACTAATATTTCTACCGTAGCGGTATCGCAATTACCTTCTGAATCACAAACGGTATACTCGATAGTCTCTGTTCCTTCAAATCCATCATTTGGAGTATATGTGATAGTATCGTCAGATATATCATCGGGCGTACCTCCATCATTAATCTCCACTGTTCCATTTGATGGATCTGTTACAGTTAACGTACCATCTGTAGGAATGCCAAAATCATTATCCAGAATATCTATTTCTATTGGAGTATCTATTGGTGTAGATACTGAATCGTCTACAACATCTAGAGCTACCGGTTCTCCTAC
>NZ_FQZX01000009.1 GCF_900142175.1 Maribacter aquivivus
TACAACATGAAATTATCCGCCAACAGGGCAAAGGCAACAGCCGATTACCTAATAGCGGCAGGTATCCCGAGCAACAGGATCTCGTATGAAGGCTACGGAGAAACCGAGCTTACCAACGGTTGTAGCAATGGTGTTCCTTGTAGCAAAGAGAACCATCAACTCAACAGAAGATCGGAGTTTATCGTGGTAGAATAAACTACAAATATCAATTTTATTAAAAGTGGATAGAGGCAATGCTTCTATCCACTTTTTTTGTGTTCTGTGATTAGGACTACAATACTATCATGTATTTCGTCTGATTTTTTGGAATAGAATTTAGAATAAGATTCAATTTAAGACTACAAAAACATAGAATTCTTACAAAAAAGAAGTTATTTCATCCGTTTAAAATACAGGTGTTATCGATGAAATACATCTTTTAGATAAATTTTCATATACAAAAATGATCATTTCACAACAAAATGGTCTTCGCAGGCAACATATGTTGACAATTATTCGAGTTCTCTCTCTATTTTTAGGAAAAATTACCAATACTATGTAGTCTAAAACTTACTTTTAAATTATTGGTTAGCTTAAATTTATCAATACTGTTCTTGGTAATAGCAAACCTCAAATTGTAAGTAAAAAAGATTGTGAAGAGAATTTTAGCATTAAAATGAAGATGATAGTAAAAAAAATAATACCGTTCAACGATACTTTTGCCCTGCTCACCTTTAGAAACATCCAGACGGTATTCAAAGAGTACTTTTTAAATTCTTTAAAATCTTTCTTTGATTTTATACATACAATCTGTCAGTAATATTCTTGGTCTTTACATAAAAAATGACGAATCAACAAAACCCCCAGTTTCATAAAATAACCGCTATGAAAAAATCAAGCTTCCATTTAAATCAATTTTTCAGAATTTTACTTTTTTTTGTACTACAAATTTTAGCATTATTCCCATTAATAGCGGGTACTCCTATTGAAGATAGTATTGGTCCAAGAATCATAAGTACAAAAAGTTTTTTTGCCGATCCCGTATTAGATCTAAATTCTATAGCAACAGGTGTAAATCATGAGGTTCAGTTTAGACCAACAACAGGCAATATATCTCCGTTAAGTTTAATACCGACTTTAACCTCAGATACGAATACAATTTTAAGTGCAACTATTGCTTTTTCAGGAAATGTAAATACAACGGAATTCCTTTATGTTACGAATGGTCCTGTTCAATTCAATTTCTCAACGGCATCGAATAGCCGTAATTTTAATGTTGACGGTTCTACACTGAGGCTAGTTCAAAATTTCGGAACTTTTACTATTACCGAATTATCGGGCAATCCAATTCCGAATGATGTTTTATTGACTTTCTTAAAAACATTATATTATAGAAATGCCACTAATACTCCAACGGCAGGTATACGAACTGCTACTATAGAAGTTAGAGATACCAATTTAGCTACGGCAAGTGCACAAAATATAATACGCGTTTTTGAAAATGGCCCGCTAGCAACAGACGACTCTAATGCTATTTTGGCAAACGCAACGGGAACCATATCTGGTAATGTTGTATCAAATGACTCTGGTAATGGATTGTCGGTATCTGAAGTTGATGTCTACCCTAGTAAAGTGGGTACGTCATATGAAACCCTGTATGGTTCAATTAATATTCAGTCTAATGGTACTTATACATATGATGTAGATGAAACAAGCTCTTCGGTAACTGGTTTAAAAAGTGGAGAAACTTTAGTAGATATTGTTTCTTATACAGTAAAAGACAATGCTGATATTACAGATTATGGTATTATATCAATTTCAATTAACGGTGTAGATGAAGCCCCTACTGCCGTAGATAACAATGATAACGTTACAGTTACTACAGAGCCAAATATATCAGGAAATATAATAACGGATGTTGGAGATGATGGAGTAGATTTTGTAGATAGAGGCCTGTCGACATTGGTATGGGAAAATGAATTCAGCTCCCCTGGGGGAGTTTTTGGTGGTTTATCTGGTCCTGTAAACGGAGCTTCAGCTAATGTAGGTGGGGTAACGCTTGACTTTACTTCTACTGATATTTCTAATATCGGTGTTGCAAATCAAAATCAAGTAGTTTTTCAAACTGGCACTAACGGTGGTCATTTAGGATATCTTTTATACTCTATTGATGGTTCTACTACATCTTTAAATGATACAGAATTAATAATTGATTTTGATGAACCAGTATTTAATCTAGGATTTTTATTGGTAGATATCGATTTTTCGCAGGGAACAAGCTGGCAAGATCAGATAAAGATTAACGGATCATTAAATGGTGCAGCTTCTGCTTTTAAATTTATAACTACGGGTGGTGTCGTAAATTCAGGTAACAATACGTTTTACGGATTAGGTAATGCTGTAGCTACTGATGCAACGGGTAATATTAATGTACTTTTTGAAGAACCTATTAATCAATTAGTATTAAGTTATAATTATGGGCCAAATGCAACTGACGCTGATCAAGGTGGTCAAATTGCAGGTGTTTCAGATATCTATTGGCAAGGTGGAGCGAGTAATGTTCTTATTATACAAATAGATGGTAACCCTGTTACTACTGGTTCTACTTTTGTGGGCACATATGGTACCCTTGTCATAAATCCTGATGGTAGTTATACCTATACTCCAGATTTAAGTAATCCTGCTGTTGCTGGCTTATTGGTAGGTAATACCCTCACAGAAACATTTGATTATAGACTTTCTGATGGTTCCAATTTTGACAATGCAAATTTAATAATCACATTAAATGGTTCTAAAATAGCTCCCACAGTAAGTATATCAACACCTATTGAAGTTGATAATATAGTAGATCATACAGAAGTTAATGATGTTATTATTTCTGGTTCAACTACTGATGTTGAAGATGGCCAAACGGTAACCGTAACCTTATTTGACGGTACAAATACAATTACCACTACCGCAGTTGTAAATTCAGGAATTTGGACAACTGATGCCACTAATATTTCTACTTTAGAGCAAGGTTCGATAACGATTATGGCGATAGTAACCGATTTTGGTGGTAATGGTACATCTGACAATGCTACTATTACTTTAAATATTTGTGGTAATCAAGACTCCGATAATGATGGTGTATTCGATCTTTGCGATGAAGATGATGACAATGATGGTATTTTAGATATTTATGAATCGAATAGTGTTTGTGATTCCGCTTCTTCAACTAATATTCATTTCACAAATGCATCTTACAATGTAATTGCTTTAAATAATAATGACGGGTCTTTAATTACGTATATAAAAGATTTTGATAGCGGTATTACGGCAGTTGCTACAACTACGATTGGTTCAGGTAGCTTTGCCGCTAACACACCAAATTACACAGATGGTACCACGCGAGTAGATATGCAAACGCGTAATTCAAATTCAGATGTTACAGGTACCTCTACAGAAATTGTATTTTCTGAACTTATACTATCATCAGAATTTAATGTAAGAAGTTTAGCTAGAAATGCAGCAGGAAGTTATAATGAAAGTCAGAATATTAAATTTTTCAATAATGGAGTACAAGTAGAGTTTCCTGCAGATATTTATTCGGATATTGGAACAGTGGGTTCGGGTGCTTCTTATGATCCTGTTACAGGAGATGCCATAGCGGCAATAATTGGTGGAGGTGTTCAAGAAGCCAACTTTAGATTTAATATAAATAAAGCAATAGACAAAATTGTAATAACTCAAATGGATACGGCTAATGCCGATAATATTGGGTGGACGGTTAATATTTTATGTGCCTATAATTTAGATACGGATAATGATGGTATTTATAACCATCTAGATTTAGATAGTGATAATGATGGTTGTCCAGATGCTTTAGAAGGTGCTGCAACTTATGGTTATAACGATATAGATGGTAGTTTTAAACTTACTTCAACGGTAGATGCGGCTGGTATTCCTGGTGGGTCTTCTCAAGCAGTCGGTACATCTATAGACAATTTACAACAGTCAGATACATGTTCTCAGTGTTCACCAGACCATCCTTTATATAATGATGCAGATGGTGATAGTGTTGGCGATTTTTGTGATGATGATAATGATAATGATGGTATAGCAAATGCACTAGAATGTACTCCTGCAAAAGGCACGATTTTAACAGGTGATGATACGCTATTGTTAACTGGCGAATATAATAATGGCAACGGAGTAGATCAACAGTTTACAATAACCTCTACCGAATATAATATTTTAGATAAAACCGGTTCTGCAGATAATGGTCTACAGGTAAGATGGAACCAGGGTACAGATCCAACAGTAGCATTTACGCTAACTTTAGAAGAACCTGTAAATGCAGTTCAAAATGCAATTCGTGTTTCTTCTTATGAGCCTAATAGTGCCGTAGGAGGAATACAAAATGCAGATAAGACCGTAACAATTACATGGCCAGGTGGTGGTACTGCTGTGCTGTCTGATCCATTAGGTGAAACAGATTTGGGTAATGGGGCGGTAATAACTTCAGGAACTCCTTTTCAAGTTGCTCCAGATGCAGCCGGACTTTCCAGACTTGTGCCAGATTCGCAATGGTCTTTATTGATTGATACAAGTACAGGAATAACTTTCCCTATGGATATTGGTTATTACGCAGATGGTACTATTAATACAAGTGCAAATCACGTAAACGAAGGTTTTGCATTTAGATCGGTTTTAGATTGTGATAATGATAATGATGGTGTAGCTAATACGCTTGATTTAGATAGTGATAATGACGGAATTTATGATGTTGTAGAATCAGGTGGTACGGATGCAGATGCCAATGGTATTGCAGATGGAGCAGTAAGTACTGAAGGTATCCCTAATACAGCAGGTACAGGTACAGTTCCTACGGAAACTACGGCGGGTACTCCAGATTTTTTAAATTTAGATAGTGATGCAGATGGTTGTTCAGATGCCAATGAAGCATACGAAGATAATACAGCAGATAATGGTGATGGTTTGGTATATAATGATGCCGATACAGCAACTGTTAGTGATGGTTCAGGAAAAATATTAGCAAACGGATTAGTGGCAGCAGCTGCCTATAACACGGGTGCTGTAAGTGCAGTTACTACGGAAGATTTAGATTTAGATGGTGACGGATTAGTTGGTATCTGTGATTTAGATGATGATGGCGATGGCGATCCAGATACTACAGATACGGATCCTTTAGATCCGTGTGTATATAGTACAAATCAGGTTACGGCTAATGCTGAAGCAAGTTGGAATGCATTAGACTGTGATGGTGATGGTGAAACAAACGGATTCGAAATAGCCAACGGTACAGATCCATCAGACCCTTGTGAGGTTACCGTACCAACAGTGCGTGCTCCAGGCGATGAAAATTATGCAGTTTGGGCAGCAGCCGATTGTGATGGAGATAATCTTGATAATGGTACAGAGTTTACCAATGGTACTGACCCTTTTGATATAGATACAGATGGCGACGGTGTTCAAGATGACGTTGACAGTGATGCACTAGATCCATGTGATCCAGTTCAGCCAGCAGGTTATACAGGTTATGATGCTACCAATGCTATTTGGGCAGCAGCAGATTGTGATGGAGACGGAGTTACCAATGGAACTGAAGCTACCAACGGTACAGATCCATATAGTACAGATACAGACGGTGATGGTGTTCCGGATAATACAGATACAGATGCTTTAGATCCTTGTGATCCAGTACAAGCAGCAGGTTACACCGGTTACGATGCTAACAATGCTATTTGGGCAGCGGCAGATTGTGATGGTGACGGAGTTACCAATGGTACGGAAGATACCAATGGTACGGATCCTTACAATGTAGATACTGATGGTGATGGTGTTCCTGATAATACAGATTCAGATGCTTTAGATCCTTGTGATCCAGTACAAGCAGCAGGTTACACCGGTTACGATGCTAACAATGCTATTTGGGCAGCGGCAGATTGTGATGGTGACGGAGTTACCAATGGTACGGAAGATACCAATGGTACGGATCCTTACAATGTAGATACTGATGGTGATGGTGTTCCTGATAATACAGATTCAGATGCTTTAGATCCTTGTGATCCAGTACAAGCGGTAGGGTATACAGGTTATGATGCTAGCAATGCTATTTGGGCAGCGGCAGATTGTGATAGTGATGGTGTTTTGAACGGTACGGAAAATACCAATGGTACTGATCCATATAGTTCAGATACCGATGGTGATGGTGTGCCAGATACCACAGATGCTGACCCGTTAGATCCTTGTGATCCAGTACAAGCAGCAGGTTACACTGGTTACGATGCAACCAATGCTATTTGGGCAGCGGCAGATTGTGATGGCGATGGAGTTTTAAATGGTACGGAAGCTACTAACGGTACGGACCCTTACAATACAGATACCGATGGTGATGGTGTTCCAGATAACACAGATTCAGATGCTTTAGATCCTTGTGATCCAGTACAAGCGGCAGGTTACACAGGTTATGATGTTAACAATGCTATTTGGGCAGCGGCAGATTGTGATGGCGACGGAGTGATTAATAGTACAGAAGTTACCAACGGTACGGATCCATATAGTACAGATACAGATGGTGATGGTGTTCCAGATAATACAGATGCAGATCCATTAGACCCTTGTGATCCTTCACAAGTTGCAGGTTACACAGGTTACGTTGCAACCAATGCTATTTGGGCAGCAGCAGATTGTGATGGTGATAATGTTACCAATGGTACAGAAGATACTTTTGGTACTGATCCATATAATACAGATACCGATGGTGACGGAATTCAAGATGATGTGGACAATGATCCACTTGATCCTTGTGATCCAGTTCAAGCTCCTGGTTATACTGGTTATGATGGTGGTAATGCAATATGGGCAGCGGCAGATTGTGATAACGACGGAGTAATAAATGGTACAGAAGTAACCAATGGTACTGATCCATATAGTACAGATACTGATGGTGACGGAGTACCAGATGATATTGATGCTGACCCGTTAGATCCTTGTGATCCAGTTCAGGCAGCAGGTTATACAGGTTATGATGCTACAAACCCAATTTGGGCAGCGGCAGATTGTGATGGTGATTCAATTATAAATGGAACTGAAGTTACCAATGGTACAGATCCATATAATCCTGATTCTGATGGTGACGGCATTGATGATGGTCAAGAAGATACAGATGGTACAAATCCATTGAACGATTGTGAATCTATAGGAGGTAGTCCTTTACCAACAAGTGATTGTGATGGTGATGGTGTGCAAAATTCTTTAGATGCATGTGAAGGTTTTGATGATGCTATAAACGCAGATGGTGATGCGCTACCAGACGCATGTGATGAAGATGATGATAACGATGGTATTCCAGATACAGTAGAAGGTTCTGGTGATTTTGATGGAGACGGTGTTCCAGATAGTTTAGACTTGGATAGTGATAATGATGGTATTCCGGATCTTGTTGAAACAGGTAATGGTAGTCTAGATACTAATGGTAATGGATTTATAGATAGTACCGAAAGTGGAGTGGGTACCAATGGTATTCCAGATATTTTAGAAGATGGTGGTGTAGATGGTGCCGGGGTAACAGCAGTTCCTGTAAATTCTGACGGTACAGCTGGTCCAGATTATTTAGATATTGATTCTGATAATGATGGTATTAGAGATTTAGTAGAAGCACAAACAGATGCTGCTTTAGTACAACTTTCTGGTAACGATTCTGATAATGATGGTATAGATGATGCTTTTGATGTGGATAACGGCGGAAGTTTAACAACTTCACCAGAAGACACAGATTTAGATGGTCGTCCAGATTATTTAGATATTGACTCTGATGGTGATGGTATAATAGATAATATTGAATGGCAATCAACTTCAAGTCATCTTTTTCCATCTGCAGATTCAGATGGTAACGGTTTAGCTGATAATTATGAAGTTGCACCTGCGGGTTCTGGGGAATCTATCAATGAACCAACAAATTCAGATGGAACGGATATGCCTGATTACAGAGATACAGATTCTGATAATGATGGTTTAGATGATATGACCGAAGTCTATGATTATAATGATGATTTGACTTCTGATATTACTCCATCAGGTATAGATGCCGATAATGATGGATTAGATGATACTTTTGATTTAAGCATATCTGCACCTAATGGCATAGCAGATTCAAACGGAGCTACAAATGATAATCAAGATGTAACCGGATTCTTAAATACTCAAGATCCTTTTACAAGTGAAGTAGATTTTAGAGATGAACATGTTCATTTAGAACCTACTGATACAGATGGTGACGGAGTTGATAATCTCATAGATATCGACAATGACAACGATGGTATTTTAGATTATGTAGAATCATTAGGTTTCCAACCTACAGATACGCAAGGAGATGCATGTGGTATTCCAGCCGGTTCATTTAAAGGCGGTAGTTACATAACAGGTACCGGTAGTGGTGCAGGTACTGTAGGTGCAGAATATAGGTTCTCACCTGTGGTTACATCATCATTGGGTGTTTTAGATGCTATTGTTAGAATTACGGATGTTGATAATGCTACGTTGACATCAATAGATGCATTTCCAGCAGGTAGTAGTGATGATGCTTGGCAACCTACTTTTGATGTAGGAGATGGAACAAGTATTGCGGGTGAAGAAGGTAGTATTTCTTTTAACATTCGTTTGGTAGCACAAGGCACAGATTTTCAAGTGAACCTTATTAGATTCGGTGGGGTAATCTATGATATTGATGGTGCAAATACGAAAGAGAGTGTTACACTTACGCGACCAGGTTTATATGCTGTAGATAGTAATTCATTGCTTACAGTATCAGAAAATTTAGCTACGGGTACCGCAACTTTTGAAGGTCCTGATGAAACATGGCCTGGAGTTGATTTTGGACCTAAGTTGGCTGCGTATTTTAACTATTATGAAACTACAAACCTTGATTTAACTTTTACTGGAGAATTGCAAACAGGTTTTGCTACACAAGATTATTTAGGGTCTATTTTATTCCAAACTTGTGACATTAACGGATTGTTCACACCTACGAATACAACATCGGCAAATAGTCTTGATGGTACTGCATCTGGTGGTGGTTCGTCACCAAAATATACTATTTATCAAGGTATCGACAGTGATAATGATGGTATTGAAGATCATTTGGATATTGATTCTGATAATGATGGTATTCCAGATAATGTAGAGGCACAACTTACCTCTTCTTATATTCCAAGAGGAACAGTTGATAGCGACACTGATGGTTTAGGAAATCCATATGAAGGAACAGGTAATGAAGGTTTAACCGTTATTGATACAGACCTTGATGGTGTTCCAGATTATTTAGATTTAGACTCAGATGGCGATGGTTTTACCGATAGAGTTGAAGCTGGTTTCACATTAGCTTCAAACAACCTAGATTCTGACGGTGATGGTTTATTAAATGGATATGATGATGTAGATACACCAGGTACTCTTTTTGATACTAATGATGATCAAGATAATGGAGCTTCAGATTTACCTAACATAGCTAAAACTACAACTCCAGAAGTTGATTACCGCGAAGTTGGTATTGATGATAATGATTTAGATGGTATAGCAGATTCTATTGACTTAGATGATGATAACGATGGTATTTTAGATACGGTTGAAACTTCAGGAATTGATCCTAGTGCTGATGATGATTCTGATGGAATATTAAATTATAGAGATACCGATTTAGGTGCTGATGCCAACGGTGATGGTATTGTAGATGTTTTTGATGCCGATGGTGATGGTGTTCCTAACCACTTTGATTTAGATACAGATAATGATGGTATTTATGATGTTGTAGAATCTGGCAGTGACCAAGCGTTTACCGCTGGTGTTGTAACTGGTGCGGTAGGTACAGATGGTATTCCAAATTCGGTACAAGCAAGTGGTCAGCAAAATAGCGGTACCGTAAATTATACGGTATCAGATTCTGAAACTACTTCTGATGGAATATTTGATTTCTTGGAATTAGATGCTGATGGAGATGGATGTAATGATGTTATCGAAGCTGGATTTACTAATCCTAATGCAGACGGAATATTGGGCGATGGTGCTACAGTTGTTGATGCAAATGGTATCGTAACAGGTACTACTGTTGTTGATGGATATACTACTCCAAATAATTTAGATAGTGCTACAGATTCAACATTCGACTTTCAACAACCAGGTGTTGTACCAACAATAGCAACAGCAGCTGAACAACCTCAAGATGTGTTAACAAATGGAAGTTCTCCAGAGACATTTACGGTAACGGCTACAGGTACAGATGTACTGTATCAATGGCAAGTAGATGACCAATCTGGTGGTGGTTTTGTTGATATAGACGATGCAAATGCAACTGATATTTATTCAGGTAATATTACAGAAACATTGACTTTAACAGGTATAACAACAACACAACAGGGTTATGAATATAGAGTGATAATTACAGAGACTAGCTTTGTATGTTCGCCGTTAACTTCTAATAGTGCTTTGCTTACGGTAGATGTAACTCCGCCAGCAATACCTACTTGTGATAGTCAAATTACGAATGACACAACACCTGTTATTACGGGTACTGCAGAAGCAAATTCTACGGTAACTGTAGTAGTTGCCGGTGCAACATATACAGCAACAGCAGATGCTTCTGGCAACTGGACAATTGATACGGAAACTGCTATTGCAGATAGTGGTTCATTTACACCAAATGTAAATGGAACAAATGAAGTAGCCGTAACAAGTACGGATGCTGCTGGTAATAGTACTGATGATGTTACAACTTTAGAGTTGACAATAGATACTACAGACCCTGCGATTCCTACTGTAGAAAGTCAAATTACAAATGATATAACACCTGTTATTACAGGTACTGCAGAAGCAAATTCTACTTTAGAAATAGAAGTAGGTGGTGCAATTTTCACCATTATTACTGATGCTTCTGGCAATTGGACTTTAGATACCGAAGTTGAAACTCCGGAAAGTGGAATTTTTGATCCAAATGTAAATGGTGTAAATGAAGTTGCGGTCACAAGTACAGACGCAGCGGGTAATAGTACAGTAGATATTACTACTTTAGAGTTGACCATAGATATAACTGCCCCAACGGCTCCAACAGTTCAAATTACTGAAGACACCAATAATGATGGTTTAATTAGTGATGATGAATTAACAGGACCTATCAATGCAGTAGTTACACTACCTGTTGATGCTGTTGTAGGTGACACTGTAACTATTACAGATGGTAATGGTAACTCACAAGACGTGGTGCTTACCGCAACTGATATTAGTAATGGCGATATAACTGTTATAATTGCCAACCCTGGTGAGAATGGTACCATTGTCGTAACGGCTAATATTACAGATGTGGCTGGCAATACAAGTGCGGATAGTGCTACAGATACAGCAGTACTTGATACCACGGCTCCTTTAGCGCCAACAGTAGTTATCTCTGAAGATGTTGACAATGACGGATTAATAAACGAAGACGAATTTGTAGGTGATATTGATGCTCGTGTAACGCTTCCAGTGGATGCGGTAGCAGGAGATACGGTGACTGTTACTGATGGTAATGGAAACTCTCAAGATGTAATCTTGACGGCAACTGATATTACAAACGGGTTTATTGATGTAGTAATCGCAAATCCTGGAGATACGGGTACTATTGTGGTAACCGCAAATCTTACAGATGTTGCTGGCAATGTTGGTCCAGATAGTGCTACAGATACTGCGGTACTTGACCTTACAGATCCATTAGCTCCAACAATACAGATTACCGAAGATGTCAATGATGATGAATTAATAAATGGAGATGAACTAGTAGGTGATTTAGACGCTGTGGTAACACTACCTGCAGGAGCAGTTGCTGGTGATACCGTTACGGTAACTGATGGTAATAGTAATTCACAAGATATAATACTTACTGCAACAGATGTCGCAACGGGTTCTATAGATGTGGTCATCATTAACCCAGGTGAAAACGGTACTATTGTATTAACTGCTAATCTAACAGATGTTGCAGGTAATGTTGGTCCTGATAGTGCTACTGATACCGCTGCCATTGATACAACAGCTCCTTTAGCACCAACAGTAGTTATCTCTGAAGATGTTGACAATGACGGATTAATAAACGAAGATGAACTTGTTGGTGATCTTGATGCTCGTGTAACATTACCTGTTGATGCAGTTGCCGGTGACACGGTTACGGTAACCGATGGTAATGGAAACTCACAAGATGTGGTACTGACCGCAACAAATATATCTGATGGATATGTAGATGTTGTAATTGTCAATCCTGGAGATATGGGTACCATTGTGGTAACCGCAAATCTAACGGACGTTGCCGGTAATGTTGGTCCTGATAGCGCTACAGATACAGCAGTGCTGGATCTTACTGATCCTGGTGCTCCTACAGTGATTATTGTAGATGACGGTAATGATGATGAGTTAATTAATGAAGATGAATTAGACGGAGATATTCAAGCGGCAATATCACTACCAACTAATATAGCAGCAGGAGATACCGTGACCATAACTGATGGTAATGGAGACTCTCAAGATGTAATACTTACGGCAGCTGAAGCAACCAACGGATTTATTCTTGTTGTAATTCCTAATCCGGGAGATGGTGGTACAATAAATGTAACCGCTCATGTAACAGATGTTGCCGGTAATGTTGGTCCTGATAGTAATACAGATAATGCATTACTTGATCTTACGGATCCAAGTGCGCCAACGGTAGAAATTACCGAAGACACCAATAATGATGGTATCATCAGTGAAGATGAATTAACTGGTGATATTGATGCACGTGTGACTTTAGTTGGACCAACATTTGAAGGAGATACGGTAACGGTTACCGATGGTAACGGAAACTCACAAGATGTGGTATTAACTGCAGCAGATGTTGCCAATGGATTTATAGATGTAATTATTGCCAATCCTGGTGATGGAAATACTATAGTTGTAACCGCGAACTTAACGGATGTTGCTGGTAATGTTGGACCTGATAGTGTAACAGATACTGCATTAATAGATGTTTTAGCTCCTAGTGCGCCAGAAGTAGAAATTGCTGAAGATGTAAGCAATGATGGTTTAATCAGTGCAAGTGAATTGTCTGGTGATATTGATGCAGTAATTATACTACCTATTGATGCAGAAGCTGGTGATACAGTAACCATAACAGATGGTAACGGAAACTCGCAAGATGTGATTTTAACTACGACCGATATAGCAACTGGTTCTTTAGAAGTTATTATAGCTAATCCTGGTGAAGCAGGTACAATAGTATTGGGAGCATTTATTACAGATGTTGCTGGTAATGTTGGTGATGATAGTGCTACTGATACAGCAGTACTTGATACAACGGCACCAACTGCACCAACAGTAGAAATTACTGAAGACACTAATAATGACGGTTTAATTAGTGAAGATGAATTAACGGGAGATATAGATGCTCGTGTTTCTCTTCCTATAGATGCAGAAGTAGGCGATACGGTAACCATTACAGATGGTAATGGAAATTCACAAGATGTGGTTTTAACTGCAACTGATATTACTAATGAATATATAGATGTTGTAATCGCGAATCCTGGTGATACGGGTACAATAGATGTAACTGCAAATATTACAGACGTTGCTGGTAATGTCGGTCCTGACAGTGCTACGGATACTGCGTTGCTTGACCTTACAGATCCAACAGCTCCAACGGTAGAAATTACTGAAGACACCAATAATGATGGTTTAATTAGTGAAGATGAATTGGTTGGTGATATTGATGTAGTGGTAACACTTCCGCCTGATGCGGTAGCTGGTGATACGGTAACTATTACAGATGGTAATGGAAACTCACAAGATGTAGTCTTGACTGCAACTGATATCGCGAACGGATTTATTGATGTAATAATTACTAATCCTGGAGACGCAGGTACCATTGTTATAACAGCAAATATTACAGATGTTGCTGGTAATATTGGTCCTGATAGTGCTACAGATACTGCGGTATTAGACCTTACAGATCCATTGGCTCCGACGGTTGAAATTACAGAAGACACCAATAATGATGGTTTAATTAGTGAAGATGAATTAGTTGGGGATATTGATGCTCGTGTAACACTACCAGCTCAAACATTTGCAGGAGATACGGTAACTATTACCGATGGTAATGGTAACTCGCAAGATGTTATCCTAACTGCAGCTGATGTTGCGAATGGATACATTGATGTTGTAATCGCCAACCCAGGTGATATGGGTACAATTGTTATAACTGCGAATATTACAGATGTTGCTGGTAATGTTGGTCCTGATAGTGCTACAGATACTGCGGTACTTGATCTTACAGATCCAACTGCGCCAACGGTAGAAATTACAGAAGATACCAATAATGATGGCTTGATCAGTGAAGATGAACTGGTAGGTGATATTGATGTAGTGGTAACACTTCCGCCTGATGCAGTTGCTGGTGATACGGTAACGATTACCGATGGCAATGGTAACTCACAAGATGTAATCTTGACTGCAACTGATATCGCAAACGGATTTATTGATGTAATCATCGCAAATCCAGGTGATACAGGTACGATTGTTATAACAGCAAACATTACAGATATTGCTGGTAATGTTGGTCCTGATAGTGCTACTGATACTGCAATACTTGACCTTACAGATCCATTAGCACCAATTATAGAAATTACAGAAGACACCAATAATGATGAATTGATCAGTATTGATGAGCTGTCTGGTGATATCGATGTACGTGTAACACTTCCTGCTCAGACATTTGCAGGTGATACGGTTACGATTACCGATGGTAATGGAAACTCACAAGATGTGGTATTAACTGTAGCAGATGTTGCCAATGGATTTATAGATGTAGTTATCGCGAATCCTGGTGATTTAGGTTCTATTGTTGTAACGGCTACTATTACAGATGTTGCCGGTAACGTTGGTCCTGATAGTGCTACAGATACTGCAACTCTTGATTTGGCAAATCCAACGGTCGATAGTTTTGATACTATAGATATTACACCGGTATTAACTGGTCAAGGAAATGCTAATGAAATTTTAGTAATTGAATTGGATACGGATGGAGATAACATTCCTGATGTTACCTATACCGTGACTACGGATGCCAGTGGCGATTGGAGTTTAGATACGGAAACGGCAATACCAGATTCAGGTAGCTTCCCAGTTCTAGTAGATCAAGATGTAATTAATATTACAGCAACAGATCCTTCTGGAAACACAGGAACGGGAACGGTAACAGTTTCAGTTGATACTGATAATGACGGTATCAATGATAAGGAAGAGGTAATGATAGGTACTGACCCTAATAATCCTGATACGGATGGTGATGGAATTAACGACGGACAAGAAGTTAATGTTGATAATACAGATCCTTTAGATGATTGTAGTTCTGTAAATGGATATCCATTGGCCGACAGTGATTGTGATGAAGACGGATTAACGACAGAAGAAGAAGTAGCGTTAGGTACTGATATAGATAATCCGGATAGTGATAATGACGGATTATTGGACGGTGAGGAAGTAATGTTAGATACGAATCCTAATGATTCAGATTCTGATGATGACGGTATTCTAGATGGTCAAGAAGTATTGGACGGCACAAATCCTTTAGACGATTGTGATCATAATGGCGGTACGGCGTTGCCGGATAGCGATTGTGATGGCGACGGATTAACGACTGCTCAGGAAGATGCAATCGGAACAGATTCATATGAAGCAGATACCGATGGAGATACTATCCCTGACGGACAGGAAATAATCGATGGTACGGATCCATTGAATCCATGTGATTCATTGAACGGAGTGCCAACACTTGATGCTGGTTGTAATGCTGAGGTAGTTGATAGCGGAATAGCTGTTGCCAATGAAGTAATTACTCCAGATGGAGATGGGACCAATGATTTCTTTGGAATAGAGAATATAGAATCATACCCGAACAACACGGTTCAGATTTATAACCGTTGGGGAGTAGTTGTATATGAAATGTCAGGTTATGACAATAGAACAAATGTATTCACAGGGTCTTCAGATGGTAGAGCAACGCTTAGTAAAGATTCAGAGCTACCTGTCGGCGTGTATTTCTATGTAATTAAATATGTGAATGACGGCAACAACCTTAACAAGTCGGGTTACCTATACATAAACAGATAAAAAATTCCCCTTAAAATAAATACGATGAACAAATATTTTCTAACCATTATAATTACCGTAGCGGGACTTTTTATGGGATATTCCCAACAAGACGCCCAGTACACACAGTACATGTACAATACGATATCGGTGAACCCTGCGTATGCGGGTTCCCGAGGGGTATTGAGCATAGCGGCACTGCACCGTTCGCAGTGGGTGGGGCTTGACGGCGCACCTACAACGCAGACACTGAACTTCCATACCCCGGTATCGGACCATGTAGGCCTTGGGCTATCGGTGGTGAACGACGAGATCGGTAACGGCACCAACCAGGATACCTATATCGATGCGGCGTTCAGCTATACGGTGAACACCTCTGAAGAAGGCAAGCTGTCGTTCGGACTAAAAGCGGGCGGACACCTGTTCAACGTCGACTTTACGAAACTAAGAAACTACGGTGCGGAGACCAACCTACCGAACATAGACAACAAGTTCTCGCCGAACTTCGGAGCGGGCATCTATTACCATACGGACCAGTTCTATGCAGGGCTATCGGTTCCGAACTTTTTACAGACCGAGCATTTCGACAGTTCGGATACGAATAGTTCCAGCCTTATCGCACAGGAACGTATGAACTTCTATTTGATCACGGGCTATGTGTTCGAACTAAAGAACAACGTAAAGTTCAAGCCTGCGGCACTGATAAAAGCAGTAAAGGGAGCACCGTTACAAGTTGACCTTAGTGCGAACTTCCTTTTCAACGACAAGTTCTCTTTGGGAGCGGCGTACAGATGGGACGCGGCATTGAGCGCACTGTTCGGTTTTCAACTGAACGACCAGTTGATGCTGGGTCTTGCCTATGACAAGGAAACGACCGACCTGGGAGCTACACGGTTCAACGACGGTTCTTTCGAGATCATGCTGAGATATGAGTTCTTGAACAAGTACAAACGAGTGATCACCCCAAGATTCTTTTAATAAAAAACGACATGAAAAAAACAGGATATATTTTTTGTGGCTTGGCGGTAATGGCTATGATGGTAAGCGCACAGGACAAGAAAGTACGTAAAGCGGATACAAAATTCACGAACTATGCCTATGCCTCGGCGATACAATCGTACGAGCAATTGGTAAAGGACGGGTATACCGAAGAAGAGGTGTACAAGAATTTAGGTAACGCAAACTATTTAAATGCAAACTACGAAGAGGCGTCGAGCTGGTACGGCAAGCTGTTCTCGCTTAAAGGAGCGGATATCGACCCTGAATATATGTACCGCTACGCACAGACGCTAAAATCTTTGGAAAACTATACGGAATCCGACACATGGATGAACAAGTTCAAATCGACCAAAACCATGGACCAACGTGCCATCGCTTTTGGAGAGAACCAAGATTATTTGGAACAGATCGAGGAACGCTCTGGCAGGTACGAACTAAAGAACATAGGCCTGAACTCGAAGGTATCGGACTTTGCGCCCTCTTTCTATGAAGACGGACTGGTGTTCTCTACGGCAAGGGACAGCGGATTGCTATCTAAGAACATCCATAAATGGAATAACGGATCTTTCTTGAACCTGTACAAGGCTGCACAGGACAATCAAGGTAATTTTACCAATGTAGATAAGCTATCTAAAAAGCTGAACAAGAAAACCCATGAATCGTCAACTGCATTTACCAAAGACGGGAACACAATGTACTTTACAAGGAACAACTCTGACGACGGCAAGTTCGAAAGAGACGAAGACGGGGTAAGCCGATTAAAGATTTACAAGGCGACCAAAGAAAATGGAGAATGGAACAATATAGAAGAACTACCTTTCAATGGTGACAGTTATTCGGTTGCACACCCAACGCTGAACAACGATGAAACGAAACTATACTTCGCCTCGGACATGCCCGGCACGAAAGGGGAATCGGATATCTACGTTGTGGATATCAACAAGGACGGTACATTCAGTACACCACTGAACCTGGGAGAACGAATCAATACGGAGGCAAGGGAGACCTTTCCGTTCGTAACGGAATCCGATAAATTATATTTCTCTTCTGACGGGCATCCGGGACTTGGAGGGCTTGACGTTTTTGCAACGGACCTGAAGAACGAAAGAGGAGAGATCTACAATGTAGGACGCCCTTTGAACGGCGAGGAAGACGACTTCTCGTACATTATCAACGAAGAGACGAAGAAAGGCTTTTTCGCATC
>NZ_FQZX01000010.1:2500-5331 GCF_900142175.1 Maribacter aquivivus
GGCTCCGGACCTGAAGTCCTTAACCTTGCTAGTAAAAGTAACTCGTAGGCTCATTATGCAAAAGGCACGCCGTCACCCATATGGGCTCCGACCGCTTGTAAGCGTATGGTTTCAGGATCTATTTCACTCCGTTATTCACGGTTCTTTTCACCTTTCCCTCACGGTACTGGTTCACTATCGGTCTCTCAGGAGTATTTAGTCTTGGCGGATGGTCCCGCCGGATTCATACAGGGTTTCACGTGCCCCGCACTACTCAGGATACCACTATCTTAATGCTCTTTACCTATACGGGACTATCACCCTCTATGGTCGCTATTTCCAAAGCGTTCTAGTTCATTGCACATCGAATGTCGTGGTCCTACAACCCCGCACATGCCGGAACATGTACGGTTTGGACTAATCCAATTTCGCTCGCCGCTACTATCGGAATCACTTTTGTTTTCTCCTCCTCCGGGTACTTAGATGTTTCAGTTCCCCGGGTTTACTTCCATTACTGGATAACATATCTTCAATATGCTGGGTTGCCCCATTCGGATATCTACGGATCATATCGTGTGTGCCGATCCCCGTAGCTTTTCGCAGCTTATCACGTCCTTCATCGCCTCTGAGAGCCTAGGCATTCCCCATACGCCCTTTTCCAGCTTGTCGCCAGATCTTTAATCTATTCTATTTTATTCGTACTCTTTACTTAATAAAGATTCGTGTTTCTTTCTTTTTTAGTCGGAAATACATTAAAAATGTATTTCCTCCTGTTCCAATATGTCAATGAACGTTGTCGACTTTCGTCGCTGTGGAGAATATCGGAGTCGAACCGATGACCTCCTGCGTGCAAGGCAGGCGCTCTAGCCAGCTGAGCTAATCCCCCGTTTTAAGTTGCCGGTGATCAGTAACCAGTAACCAGTTTTTATGCTGTTGTACTGTGTACCGCATACCGCGTACTGTAAACTGGTCTTAACCAACTTCTAAAATTTCCTTCAATACTTAATGAACGTACCGCCTATTGCTAAACGATTTTCTTGTTTGTAGTCCCAGGCAGACTCGAACTGCCGACCTCTACATTATCAGTGTAGCGCTCTAACCAGCTGAGCTATGGGACTGTCCCTACTCTTTCCTCTCGGTATAAATACCTCGCAAAAAAAGCAATTACTTATATATCATAATTATGGAGATCATTTATTGGAACATTTACTAAAGAAACTATTATTAAATCAAAAGACCGGGACCGTAGTTCCATCTTCACTTCGTCAGGGACTGTCCTTAAAAGGACAATCTCTAGAAAGGAGGTGTTCCAGCCGCACCTTCCGGTACGGCTACCTTGTTACGACTTAGCCCTAGTTACCGATCTTGCCCTAGGCCGCTCCTTACGGTGACGGACTTCAGGCACTCCCAGCTTCCATGGCTTGACGGGCGGTGTGTACAAGGCCCGGGAACGTATTCACCGGATCATGGCTGATATCCGATTACTAGCGATTCCAGCTTCACGGGGTCGAGTTGCAGACCCCGATCCGAACTGTGACAGGTTTTATAGATTCGCTCTGCCTTGCGACATGGCTGCTCTCTGTACCTGCCATTGTAGCACGTGTGTGGCCCAGGACGTAAGGGCCGTGATGATTTGACGTCATCCCCACCTTCCTCACGGTTTGCACCGGCAGTCCCGTTAGAGTCCCCATCATGACATGCTGGC
Organism: Maribacter aquivivus; assembly: GCF_900142175.1. Taxonomy (NCBI): domain Bacteria; kingdom Pseudomonadati; phylum Bacteroidota; class Flavobacteriia; order Flavobacteriales; family Flavobacteriaceae; genus Maribacter; species Maribacter aquivivus. Next base: position 4,185 of record NZ_FQZX01000010.1, read on the forward strand.
AACTAACGGTAGGGGTTGCGCTCGTTATAGGACTTAACCTGACACCTCACGGCACGAGCTGACGACAACCATGCAGCACCTTGCAAATTGCCCGAAGGAAAATCTATCTCTAGACCTGTCAATATGCATTTAAGCCCTGGTAAGGTTCCTCGCGTATCATCGAATTAAACCACATGCTCCACCGCTTGTGCGGGCCCCCGTCAATTCCTTTGAGTTTCATTCTTGCGAACGTACTCCCCAGGTGGGATACTTATCACTTTCGCTTGGCCGCCCAAGTCTCAAGGACTCGGACAGCTAGTATCCATCGTTTACGGCGTGGACTACCAGGGTATCTAATCCTGTTCGCTCCCCACGCTTTCGTCCATCAGCGTCAGTATATAGTTAGTCACCTGCCTTCGCAATCGGTGTTCTATGTAATATCTATGCATTTCACCGCTACACTACATATTCCGGCAACTTCACTATAACTCAAGACCAACAGTATCAAAGGCAATTTTACAGTTGAGCTGCAAACTTTCACCCCTGACTTATCGGCCCGCCTACGGACCCTTTAAACCCAATAATTCCGGATAACGCTCGGACCCTCCGTATTACCGCGGCTGCTGGCACGGAGTTAGCCGGTCCTTATTCTTACAGTACCGTCAGTAAGCTACACGTAGCTCTTTTTCTTCCTGTATAAAAGCAGTTTACTACCCATAGGGCATTCTTCCTGCACGCGGCATGGCTGGATCAGAGTCTCCTCCATTGTCCAATATTCCTCACTGCTGCCTCCCGTAGGAGTCTGGTCCGTGTCTCAGTACCAGTGTGGGGGATCCCCCTCTCAGGGCCCCTACCCATCGTAGTCTTGGTAAGCCGTTACCTTACCAACAAACTAATGGGACGCATGGCCATCTTGTACCGCCCGAAGGCTTTAACCACATCCTGATGCCAGAGCGTGGTACTACGGGGCATTAATCCAAGTTTCCCTGGGCTATTCCCCTGTACAAGGTAGGTTCCATACGCGGTGCGCACCCGTGCGCCGGTCGTCAGCGGAGCAAGCTCCCTGTTACCCCTCGACTTGCATGTGTTAGGCCTGCCGCTAGCGTTCATCCTGAGCCAGGATCAAACTCTTCATCGTTGTTTTGTAAATATTCGTCCCAACGAAGTC
>NZ_FQZX01000011.1 GCF_900142175.1 Maribacter aquivivus
GTAGTTGGTAACAATACGGAATATACGGTGGCATCTGAAATCAGTGCTGCAGCAGGAAACAATCTTACAGTAGAAACAGACGGACTTTTCGCAGCTGATGATCAGAATGCATCAGAGGTTAATTTAGCTACACCATTAGATGTTGACGGAGATGCTGTAAATGAAACAACTGTAGAAGAAGCTATTGCTGATATTGTTGCTAATAGTAGTGATAATCAAGATTTAACAGGAGCTAACTTAAATGGATTAAATCAACTTCAAATAGATATTCAAAGAGGAGCTTCTACAACAGTAGATTTATCTTCTTTAAGCGAAACAGTAATTGCTGGTTCAGGTGCTGTAACAGTAGATGATGATGGTAATGGAAATTACACAGTAAATTCTACAGATACAGACGAAGATGAAACCAACGAATTAGCGGTTTTAGCATCTGGAGCACCAAGTACAAACGGTGTAAACTCTGGTGATACTTATGTTGATACAGACAATGGTCAATTATACGCATGGGATGGAACAACTTGGCAACAGGTTGGTGGTAGTGCAGCACCAGATGCTGATCCAAATCCAGAAAATGAACTTTCAGATATATCATTAACAAATACTACGTTAGAGCTTACGAACCCTGCACCTGGTGCAACAGGGGTTGATTTGAATAATACGTTCGCTACGGACACGGAATTATCAGATGCTATCACGGCAAGTGAAGCATTAGATTTAGATAAAGATGATCAAAACGAATTACAAGATTTAGAAGAGGTACTATTAAGAGATCCAAGTGCAGGAGGTATTGTTATTACAGATGTAGGTACACCTGTAAATGCAAACGATGCTGTTAATAAGGCATATGTAGATAATCTTGCCGATGATGATGTTAGTGTAACTAACACAACTGCAGGTAACAGAATTGCAACAATTTCTGAGCCAGGTATAACAGCTGTAGATATTAATGAATCGGTTACTACATTAAGCGATGCTGATGCTGATGGAATTTTCGAATATGTATCTGAAAACAATACAACCACTAGTTTCGATGGTACCGATGATCAAAATGCATCCGAAGTTAATTTAGTTACTCCATTAGATGTTGATGGAGATTTGGTTAATGAAACAACCGTAGAGGAAGCTATTGCAGATTTAGCGAATAGTAGCAGTGACAATCAAGATTTGGAGCTAAATAGCAGTACAAATATTTTAAGTTTGACCAATGATGCTTCTACAGTTGATTTAACTCCTTACGTAAACGATGATACTAACGAGATTCAAGATTTAGAATTAACTGGAGATAATCTTACATTAACAAATGACCCAACTGCAACTACAATCGATTTATCAGATTACAGTGAAACAGTAGTTGGAGCAAATGACATCACGGTAACAGATGATGGAAGTGGAAACTTCACTGTTGATTATGTAGACGGTGATAAGAGTGATACTAATGAAATTCAAAATGCGACAGAAGTAGATTTAGCAACTCCTATTGACGTTGATGGAGATACTGTGAACGAAACAACAGTTGAAGAAGCTATAGCAGATTTAGCTAATAATAGCAGTGATAATCAGAATTTAACAGGAGCGACATTAAATGGGTCAAATCAACTACAAATAGATATCGATAGAGGAAGTTCTACAAATGTAGATTTATCATCACTAAGCGAAACAGTAGTTGCAGGTACAGGAGCTGTAACCGTTGATGATGACGGTAATGGTAACTATACAGTTAACTCTACCGATACTGATGAAGATGAGACAAACGAATTAGCGGTATTGGCATCAGGAGCACCAAGTACCAATGGTACAAATTCTGGTGATACTTATATTGATACGGATACTGGGCAACTTTATGCTTGGGATGGAACTACTTGGCAACAAGTAGGGGGTAGCGCAATACCTGGCGATGCAAGTGATACGAATGAGCTAATAACTTCTTTTGGAGTTGTGGGTACCAATCTTCGTATTACGGAAGCGGGTACTGATTTTGATGTTCCATTGAATGATTTAGGAACAGACAGTCAAGATCTTTCTTTAACAGGAGATAATCTTACATTAACAAATGATCCAACCGGTGCGGCGATAGATTTATCCGATTATAGAGAAACGGTAGTAGGTACAAATGATATTACGGTTACCGATGATGGTAGTGGAAACTTTACTGTTGATTATTTAGATGGAGATAAGAGCGATACCAATGAAATTCAAGATGCATCAGAAGTAAATTTAGCAACTCCATTAGATGTCGATGGAGATACTGTGAACGAAACAACAGTTGAAGAAGCAATTGCAGATTTAGCTAATAATAGCAGTGATAATCAAAATTTAACAGGTGCAAATTTGAATGGGTCAAACCAACTTCAAATAGATATTGAAAATGGTGGGTCAACAACCGTAGACTTATCATCTTTAAGCGAAACAGTAACCGCAGGTACAGGAGCAATTACAGTAGATGATGATGGTAATGGAAATTATACGGTAAATTCTACGGATTCTGATGAAGATGAAACAAATGAGATTCAAGATTTATCTTATGATGCTTCAACACAGACATTAAATATTACAAACAATTCTACTGCAACTGATATTGATTTATCTGGATTGGTTAATACAGACGAACAAGATTTAGAATTGACAGGTGATAACCTGACCTTAACGAACGACCCGACCGGTGCGGCGATAGATTTATCCGATTATAGAGAAACAGTAGTTGGTACAAATGACATTACCGTAACTGATGATGGTACTGGAAACTTTACTGTTGATTATGTAGATGGAGATAAGAGTGATACCAACGAGATACAGGATTTAGAATTAACGGGAGATAACCTTACACTGACCAACGACCCGACCGGAGCTGCAATAGATTTATCCGATTATAGAGAAACGGTAGTCGGAACAAATGATATTTCTGTCAGTGATGATGGCAACGGTAATTATACAGTTGATTATGTTGACGGTGATAATGATTCCACAAACGAATTGACACAAAGAGGAAATGGTGGTCCGACAGGAACACCAGCTGAGGGTACAACGTATGTTGATACCGATTCGGGTCAATTATATGTTTATGATTCAGGAGCATGGCAACCTGTAGGTGGTAGTGCTGTACCTGGTGATGCTAGTGATACAAATGAGCTTATAACTTCTTTTGGTGTTGTGGGTGGAAATCTGCGTATAACTGAAGCGGGTACTGATTTTGATGTTCCATTGAGTAGTTTAGATACCGATGACCAGACTTTGAGTCTTACAGGAAATACGTTGGCTATTGCCGATGGTAATTCGGTTGATTTGAGTGCATATGTTGATACTGATACAGATGACCAGACCTTAAGTTTGGTTGGTTCAGATTTAAGTATTGCTGA